>CAJCBY010000490.1 GCA_903960725.1 uncultured Cytophagaceae bacterium
GAATTGCATCCAGAGAGCAATCCATTTTTATCCCAAATGAACGAATGGGGAATGAAATTGCAATTTATCTCGAGAACAGACTATCGGATGAAACCTATTCCTACTGGATTTGAGCCATATCAAGTAATTGCTGAGGGTGGTTTTGGTCATTTAGCTATACAAGGCATGGAAGATATAGTAAACGAACTGCCTGCACATGATTTAATTTACACCGCAATAGGTACCGGAGCAACGGCTATTGGAGTGGCGAATTACACCAACAAACTAGTCTTGGGCGTCTTAACATTAAATAATAGAGCTGAGATAGAGGAGCATAAGCTTCCGGCTAATTTATCCATTGAGGATGCTTATGTCTTTGGTAAATATGCTAAACAGAACGATGAGTTAGATCTATTTTGTGCTGATTTTTATGAAAAACATCAGATAGCCATCGAGCCCATTTATACGGGACGTATGTTCTATGCTTTAATTGAACACATAAAAAATGGCCACATAGCTTCTAATTCGAAACTAGTGGCCATCCATACAGGAGGAGTAAAATAAATTATCCTACCGAACCCTCTAATGAAATAGCTAAAAGCTTTTGCGCTTCAACAGCAAATTCCATCGGTAATTGTTTCAACACTTCTTTGGCATATCCATTAACGATCAAAGCCACAGCCGTTTCAGTGCTCAATCCGCGCTGATTACAATAAAAAATTTGATCCTCGCCAATTTTTGAAGTCGTAGCCTCGTGTTCCACAGACGACGTATTGTTTTTAACCTCTAGGTATGGAAATGTATGTGCACCACACTTATCCCCTAATAAAAGGGAATCACATTGAGAGAAATTCTTAGATCCATCCGCTTTTCTAGCCACTTGAACCAGACCACGGTACGAATTTTGAGAGAATCCAGCCGAAATACCTTTCGAAACGATACGGGATTTAGAATGCTTCCCTAAGTGAATCATTTTAGTCCCGGTATCAGCTTGTTGGTAATTATTAGTTACAGCAACCGAATAGAATTCACCGATTGAATAATCCCCCTTTAAGATAACTGAAGGATATTTCCATGTTACCGCTGAACCTGTCTCCACCTGAGTCCATGACAACTTCGAATGAGCCCCATCACAAATTCCACGCTTAGTTACGAAATTATAAATACCGCCCTTCCCTTCTTTATCACCAGGATACCAGTTCTGAACAGTTGAATATTTCACTTCAGCACCTGCATGAACATAAATTTCTACGACAGCTGCGTGTAATTGATTCTCATCACGCATTGGAGCAGTACAACCCTCTAAATAGGATACATAAGATTCATCTTCAGCAACGATCAAGGTACGTTCAAATTGACCTGTACCAGACGCATTAATACGAAAATAAGTAGATAATTCCATCGGGCAACGAACGCCTTTTGGTATATAACAGAAGGATCCATCCGAAAATACCGCGCTATTCAATGCAGCGAAGTAATTATCTTTCACTGGCACTACTGAACCTAAATATTTTTTGATTAATTCTGGATGCTCTCGAACGGCTTCTGAAATAGAACAAAAGATGACTCCTTTTTCTGCCAAAGTCTCCTTAAACGTTGTCGCTACAGATACCGAATCAATTACCGCATCCACAGCCACATTCGATAGACGCTTTTGCTCATCTAAGGAAATACCTAATTTCTCAAAAGTTCTACGAAGTTCTGGATCTATCTCATCCAATGAATTCAATTGCTTCTTTTGAACGGGAGCAGAATAATACTTTAATTCATCGTATTTAGTAGGCGTATACAATAAATTAGCCCAATCAGGCTCCGCTAGAGTTCTCCAATAGCGATACGCCGATAGACGCCACTCTAACATCCAATCTGGTTCGTTCTTTTTCTCTGAAATAAAATGAATGATTGATTCACTTAAACCGATAGGAGCTTCATCCGTCTCGAAATGAGACTCGAACCCGTATTTATAATCGGTTGAAGTTACTTCTTGTAAAATATCGTCTACTTTCTCTGCCATTATTTTGCATTTAGACTACAAAATTACAAAAGGATTTTGGAGAAAAATAGACTTAGTTTAGAATTAATCTAAACAATTACAATAAAGGTGTATTTCTGATTAAACTTTCTTCCAAGGAGATGAAGGTTTCCGTACGTTGAATACCAGTAACACGCTGAATTTTATCGTGTAATACTTCTCTTAAATGTTGTGTATCTCGGCAGATAATTTTGGCAAAAATTGAATAGATACCCGTAGTATAATGAATATTGACAACTTCTGGGATCTGTTCTAATTGTTTGGCTACATCCTCATATAAACTACTCTTATCTAAATATATGCCTAAGAAAGCGGTGATGTCCCAGCCAATTTTAGAATAATCAATAAGCAATTGCGCACCTTTGACAATCCCAAGTGATTCCATCTTTTTCATCCGAACATGGACTGTTCCTCCTGAAACATCTAATCGTGAACCGATTTCGGTGTAGGGCAAATTAGCATCTTTGACTAAAATTTCTAATATCTTATAATCTAAAGGATCAAGCTCAAACTTCTTTTCCATTGAATTTTCGTAATTATTTCAGGTTCATTTTAAAAATTATGCAAAAAAAGACATTTTTATTTGAAAAATTTTGAAAAATTAAAATTCTCCATCTATATTTGTCCTACTAATTATTGCAAAGGTAATAATTTTCACTGTAGGGTGATGAAATTGGCAGACGTGCCCTCCTGTCTCGGGGGTGGTGAGTTCAGGACAAACACGGCATAATGGGTTGACCACTAAATCAGTTCTGTGTCGAGGCTAACTGCACCTTGGAGGTTCGAATCCTTCTCCTACAGCATTTTATTTAATTTGGTTTTTAGTTTGTTGATGAAGTGTAATGTTAAAAGCAATCTTATTTTAGGATTGCTTTTTTTATAACTAATAATCTATATATTTGATAGATAAAGTATATAACTGTATAAACCCTTCCATTATGTCATTAAGATTAGGAGATATTGCACCCGACTTTAGCGCTGATACGACGCAAGGTCACATAAATTTTCACGAATTTATTGGTGATTCATGGGTATTGTTATTTAGCCATCCAGCAGATTTCACCCCTGTTTGTACAACAGAATTAGGTAAAACAGCCCTGTTATCTGGTGAATTCCAAAAACGCAACGTTAAGCCTATTGCAATTTCAGTAGACAGTTTAGAATCTCATAATAAATGGGTACCAGATATCGAAGAAGTTAATTCTGTCAAAATGAACTTCCCCATCATCGCTGATCCGGAGAAAAAAGTCGCCTTATTATATGATATGATCCATCCAAATGCATCTGAAAAAGCCACAGTTCGTTCGGTGTTTGTGATAGGACCAGACCAGAAGATCAAATTAACATTGACCTACCCTGCTTCCACAGGTCGTAACTTCACAGAAATTCTTCGTGTGATTGATTCATTACAATTAACGGCTAACTATCAAGTAGCTACGCCCGCAGACTGGGTAAATGGAGATGATGTGATCATTGTTCCAGCAGTTTCGAATGAAGATGCTTTAGTCAAATTCCCAAAAGGTTTTACTTCAGTTAAACCCTATTTACGTAAAACCCCGCAGCCGAACTTATAAAAGTTTGAAATAAGAAGTTAATGCCAAAATTCATATGATGTGGATTTTGGCATTTTTTAGTTTAAAACCGTATTTTTGTAGCTCAATTAATATAATCCGCATGTTATCAACGATTAATTTTACATCTACGTCTGCCTATAAAGATCTACTTTCCGATCAAATACGTTTAGGATCAACTACTATTGCCCAACTATTTAAGGATGATTCGGCAAGACAAACTACCTACAGTCAAACATTTAACGGAATTTTTTTTGACTACTCTAAGAATCTAATTGATGAGAGAAGTTTTCAAAACCTACTAAAACTCGCCAAAGAATGTGGATTAGAGAATGCAATTAAAGCCCAATTTACGGGTGATAAGATAAATCAGACCGAAGGTCGTTCCGTATTACATACTGCCTTAAGAGCGAAAGCAAGCACATCAGTCATTGTAGATGGCGAGAATATCATGCCCAAAATTCAAGCTGTAAAAACACAGATGAAAGAATTTTCGGAGAAAGTAATTTCAGGAGCTTGGAAAGGTTATACAGGTAAAGAGATTACAGATGTGGTTAACATCGGAATAGGCGGATCTGATTTAGGCCCCGTAATGGTGACTGAAGCATTAAAGCCATATAAAACACGCTTAAATATTCATTTTGTGAGTAATGTGGATGGCACACACATCGCCGAGACTTTGAAAAAAGTGAATCCAGAGACGACATTATTCCTAATTGCCTCTAAAACATTCACTACACAGGAAACGATGGCTAATGCCTTTTCGGCCCGAGATTGGTTTATAGCTGCCGCAAAAGATAATGCAGCGGTTGCAAAACACTTCGTTGCTTTATCTACGAACACGAAGGCTGTTGCTGAATTTGGGATAGATACTGCTAATATGTTTGTATTTTGGGATTGGGTAGGTGGTCGCTATTCCTTGTGGTCGGCCATTGGATTATCGATCTGCTTATCGGTAGGATACACCCACTTTGAAGCACTATTAGCTGGTGCAGAAGCGATGGACAGCCATTTTGCTTCGACATCTTTTGAAAGCAATATTCCAGTAATATTAGGTTTACTTGGTATCTGGTATGTTAATTTCTTCAATGCCCCTACGCACGCTATTCTACCTTATGACCAATACATGCACCGTTTTGCGGCTTATTTCCAACAGGGAGATATGGAATCCAACGGAAAAACGATTGATCGCTCTGGTAAAAGAGTAAATTACGCAACAGGACCAGTTATTTGGGGAGAACCTGGAACTAATGGCCAACATGCATTCTATCAGTTGATCCACCAAGGAACTCAATTAATTCCAGCTGATTTCATTGCTCCTGCCGTGACACACAATAAAATAGGCAATCACCACACCTTATTAATGTCTAATTTCTTTGCACAAACGGAAGCGTTAATGAATGGAAAGTCAAAAGAGGTTGTAGTAGCTGAATTGGAGAAAGCCGGTTTAAGCGAAGTTGAGATTGAGAAATTAGCTCCATTTAAGGTGTTTGAGGGGAATAAGCCTACTAACTCGTTCTTATTAAAACAACTAGATCCGGCTACTTTAGGTTCTCTAATTGCGATGTATGAGCATAAGATTTTTGTTCAGGGTGTAATTTGGAACATCTTTAGCTACGATCAGTGGGGTGTGGAATTAGGAAAGCAATTAGCTAATTCGATCTTACCAGAATTAGAGAATGAGGAAGAAATTAATTCGCATGATTCTTCTACTAATGGATTGATCAATCAATTCAAGGCTTGGAGATAAGTATTATTGAAATAAATCAATCATTTCAGAGATGGAGAGCAGATTCTGTTCTCCATTTTTCATGTTCTTGACATTCGCCTTGCCTTCTTTCAATTCAGACTCCCCTATCACCGCTACGTAAGCGATTTTCTTTTTGTCGGCGAATTCAAATGACTTCTTGATTTTAGCAAAATCTGGATATACTTCAACAGGGATTCCTGCTTTGCGCAATTCATTTGCCATTCCTAAACTTGCTTTACGTCCTGTTTCATCAAAATAGGTAAATAAAATGGCACTAGCGCTCGAGGCAATTTCTGGGAATAAGTTTAATTCTTCCATCACATCTAGGATACGTTCAATCCCAAAAGAGATTCCGACTCCTGACATGTTAGGCAAACCAAATGAACTCGTTAAATCATCATAACGACCTCCGCCTACAATAGACCCAAAGGGAAGATCAACGGCTTTACCTTCATAAATCAAACCGGTATAATAGCTTAATCCACGTGCTAACCTATAATCAAACACAAGGTTATCAGACGAAAACCCATTTGTCTCAGATAAAGAAAGAACTTCAGTAATTTCCGCAAGACCCTGTAAACCTAAGGGATTCGTGTCAAAAAAGGCAGTTAATTTGGCAATTTTAGCTTCATTTGATCCCTCAAACAGTACAAGATCCTTAATGGCATCCGTTTTCGCTTGAGTGAAACCATTCTCTACTAATTCCTTCGCTACATTATCCCAACCAATCTTATCTAACTTATCTAAGGTAATAGCAAAAGCTACAAAACGATTACTTTCACCAAGTTTATCTACAATGCCAGCTAAAATCTTACGAGAATTCAGATAGAGATTAACTCTTAACTTCAACGAATTAAAAATCGATTGAAATAACGCAATTAATTCTGCCTCATTAACTAACGAATCCGAACCTATAATATCTGCATCACATTGATAGAACTCGCGGTAACGGCCACGTTGAGGACGATCGGCGCGCCAAACAGGTTGAATTTGGTAGCGACGAAAAGGAAATGCTAAGTCATTGCGATTCATCGCAACGAAACGTGCAAAGGGAACCGTTAAATCATAACGAAGCCCTTTTTCGGAAATTTTTGTTGTTAATGATTTAGAACCAGCTTCAATATCGGAGGTAGAAACTTTGGACAAATAATCTCCGCTATTCAAAATTTTAAATAGCAATTGATCGCCTTCATCACCATACTTACCTGTTAAGGTAGACAAATTCTCCATAGCCGGCGTTTCAATAGTTTGAAACCCAAAACTCTGAAAATGAGTCTTTATGATGCCAAAAACGTAATTACGTTTTGCCATTTCTGTAGGACCAAAATCCCTAGTACCTCGTGCGTTCGCTGGTTTCTGCATAATAGATAAAAAACAAATTTAATTAATTATGCTATAATATTTTTGATAATAGTCGATTTTAGCTATTTTTGCAAACCAAATTATCAAAGACATGGCAGTAACTAGACTAAAACGTAAAGACAGAAGAAATAAAGCAGTAGCTAACAACAAGGTTGCAGCTATCAAAATCTTAAAAGCAAGACCTATCATCAAATTAGTTGATGTAGAAGCTATCAAGGCAAGCTTTGCTAAATAAGAATTATATTCTTTATATTTAAACCGGTTTATGCCGGTTTTTTTATGCTCAATCCAATCCTATCCAACAATGAAAAAGACATTATTTGTAATCTCAGCACTCCTTGTAGGGGCTACTAGCTTGACGCTTGCACAAGATCACCGTCACGTTAAAGTTAATCCAACAAACCCTAATGACACGGAATATTGGGAACCTAGTATCACCGTTGTCACTCCTGGAGCTATACCATCAGATGCCATTGTATTATTTGATGGAAAAAACCTAGATAACTGGGAATCTGCAAAAGATGGTTCACCAGCAGCATGGAAAGTAGCAGATGGTAAAATGACCGTAGTAGGCGGCAAGGGAAATATCTCAACAAAAGAAAAATTCACAAACTACCAATTACATATTGAATGGCAATCGCCTATCGAACCTGAAACATTAAAAAGTCAAGGGAAAGGGAATAGCGGTGTATTTATGCAAGGTATGTATGAGGTTCAGGTGATGAATTCCTATCAAAACCCCACTTACCGTAATGGTCAAGCTGGCGCTATTTACAAGCAAACACCTCCTTTAGTGAATGCAACATCAAAAATGGGGGATTGGAATACTTACGATATCGTTTATACGGCTCCTGTATTCACTACGAATGGTGGAATTGAAACACCTGCCTATATAACAGTAATTCATAATGGTATCGTCATTCAAAATCATACGAAAATACAAGGCACAACAGAATACATTGGGCAACCTTTAAATCCAGTACACGGTCCCGGCCCTATCAGTTTACAAGATCATGGAAATGCGGTTAGCTTTCGTAATATTTGGTTAAGAAAAATGTAATTAATTTCTTAATTTTGAAGGGAAGGTTTTCAACATAAAAGCCTTCCCTTTTTTGTTTCTATGAAATACATCATAAGCTGGGTTTTACGATTTATCCCGAGAAAATTCATACAATTATTCGCGCATAAACTGATAAAAATATACAGTATTTTCTTAACTGGAAATAAAGTTTATTGCCCCGTTTGTGATCATTCCTTCCGTCATTTTCTGCCCTATGGCCGTCTAACACCGCGCGAAAATGCACTTTGCCCATCATGTCTAAGTTTAGAGCGACATCGTTTGATGTATTTGTATCTTAAGAACGAGTCCTCTTTTTTTACAGAGAAACCTAAGTTATTGCACATTGCACCTGAATATTGCTTTATTGAACGTTTTGAGCACCTTTTAGGCGACCAATATATAACGGCAGATATCGAAAGCCCTTTGGCAAAAGTAAAAATGGATTTACACGATATCCCGTTTGAGGATAATACATTTGATGCGGTATTCTGTAATCACGTTTTAGAACATGTAAAAGATGATGTGCGCTGTATGCAAGAAATCAAACGCGTATTAAAGCCATCCGGATTTGCATTATGCCAAAGCCCGCAACGCTACGATCTCGCAACTACCTATGAAGATGCGAGCATTACTGATCCTAGAGAGCGAGAGATTCATTTCTTACAAGATGATCACCTGAGGATCTATGGCCGTGATTACGGTGTACAATTAGAAAAATCGGGTTTTAAAGTAGAATCTGTAAATCTTATTGAAAAATTGGGTTTACCTGAAAGTAAAAAAATGGCATTGCCACTAGAAGAAATCATTTACGTTTGTCGCAAATAAGATGAGATATACACCATTTTCAGCTGAACTATTTAAAAAGAATCGGGCGAAATTGTATGCACAACTCCCGCCTAAATCCATCGTTGTTGTTAGTTCCAATGACATCATGCCTACCAATGCAGATGGAACGATGGGCTTCAGACAAAACAGCGATTTATTTTATTTGTCAGGTTTAGACCAAGAGGAAACACTATTAATTTTATATCCAGACGCACCAGAAACTCAGTGGAGAGAAATTGCTTTTGTCCGCGAGACATCAGAATTAATTGAGATTTGGGAAGGACATAAGTATACCAAAGTAGCGGCAACACAAACGTCTGGAATAAAAAACGTCCAATGGTCATCCAATTTTGATGCGCTTTTAAAAACACTAGTTTACTCAGCAAATCAAATCTACTTAACCGATAATGAGCATTTACGTAATGCATCTGTGGTTCAGACGCAGAATGCTCGCCTAGGCATAACCATAAGAAACACATATCCCAATCACACCATAGGCCGCCTCGCTCCTATTTTGAGCGATTTACGGATGCAAAAAGAACCGGACGAGTTGCAAGCACTACAAATCGCATGTGACATTACGGAGAAAGGTTTTAGACGCGTATTGGACTTTACTAAACCGGGTGTGACGGAGTACGAAATAGAAGCAGAATTCATTCACGAATTCACTCGCAATCGATCAGACGGCTTTGCCTACACACCTATCATTGCATCCGGAGCTAATGCGTGCGTGCTACATTACATCGATAATTCCTTACCCTGTAAGGATGGAGATCTGCTTTTATTAGATGTAGGAGCGTCCTATGCTAATTACAATGCAGATATGACCCGAACGATTCCGGTCAATGGCCGTTTCAATTCTCGTCAAAAGCAAGTATATCAAGCGGTTTATTCCGTTTTAAACTATGCAACAGAAATAATGCAGCCCGGCGTGTTTTGGGTAGATTATCAAAAAGAGGTTGAGCGTTTCATGGAAGGTCAATTAATCGATCTAGGTTTGTTTTCTCGTGCAGAGGTAGAAAAACAAAATCCGGCGAATCCTCTGTTCAAAAAATACTTTATGCACGGAGTAGCTCATCACTTAGGATTAGATGTGCACGATGTTTGGGATAAATACAAACCTTTTCAAGAAGGAATGGTTCTAACTTGTGAACCGGGAATATATATCCAAGAAGAAGGATTAGGTGTTCGCTTAGAAAACAACTTAGTGATTCAATCCGGTACAAATATCAATCTAATGAAAAATATTCCATTGGAATGGGAGGAGATTGAAGATTTAATGAATCAATAAAACGGGTTAAATGCCTTGTTTTGGCTATATTTGTAGCTTAGTTTAAGGGGATGCCCTAAGGAGAAATAATTGTATATGAAACACCTGCGTAATTTTTGCATCATTGCCCATATTGATCACGGAAAAAGTACACTAGCCGATCGATTAATTGAATTCACCAATACCGTTCAAAAGCGCGATATGATGAATCAATTGCTCGATGATATGGATTTAGAGCGAGAACGCGGAATTACGATTAAGTCTCATGCTATTCAAATGCAATACCCGAAAGATGGAGAATTGTATACTTTCAATCTAATTGATACCCCAGGTCACGTCGATTTCTCCTATGAGGTTTCACGTTCTATTGCCGCTTGTGAAGGTGCCTTATTAATCGTGGATGCTTCTCAAGGTATTGAGGCACAGACTATTTCTAACTTATATTTAGCGATTAGCCACGATTTAGAAATTATCCCTGTCTTAAATAAAATAGACTTACCCGGCGCAATGCCAGAGGAGGTTTCAGACCAAATCATTGATTTAATTGGCTGTAAGAAAGAAGATATCATTCATGCTTCTGGTAAGGAAGGAATCGGTATAAAAGATATTCTAGATGCTGTAGTAGAACGTATTCCAGCTCCAAAAGGTGAACCTACAGCGCCATTACAAGCACTTATCTTCGATTCTACTTTTAACTCGTATCGAGGTATTGAAGTTATTTTCCGTGTATATAATGGGGAGATTAGAAAAGGAGATCGGGTTAAATTCATCAACACAGGTAAAGAATACTATGCAGATGAAATTGGGACTTTAGGTTTAGAACAGGAGCCAAAACAAATCATAAAAACGGGTGACGTAGGTTACTTAATTTCTGGCATTAAAGAGGCTAAGGAAGTAAAAGTAGGTGATACTATAACGCATGTAGCTAATCCCACAGTAACCGCTATTCAGGGTTTTGAGGAAGTGAAACCGATGGTATTTGCTGGTATATACCCAGTAGAAACATCCGAGTTTGAAGATCTGCGCGATGCGATGGAGAAGTTGCAATTAAATGATGCGTCTCTAGTTTGGGAACCTGAAACTTCAGCTGCCTTAGGTTTTGGATTCCGTTGCGGATTCTTAGGTATGTTGCACATGGAAATCGTGCAAGAACGCCTAGAACGTGAATTCGATATGACGGTTATTACGACTGTCCCTTCCGTGAAATTCAAGGTTATTACAACTGCAAACGAGGAAATGTGGGTATCCGCCCCTGCCGACTTGCCTGAACCGAATTTGATTAACATTGTTGAAGAACCGTATATTAAGGCACAAATAATTACCAAATCCGAGTATACTGGGGTGATCATGAGCCTTTGTATGGATAAGCGGGGTATTTTAGTGAATCAAATCTACCTGACTACGGATCGCGTTGAATTAACGTTTGACATGCCACTATCTGAGGTCGTTTTCGACTTCTTTGACCGATTAAAAACGATTTCAAGAGGTTATGCCTCCTTAGATTACGAATACAAAGATTACGAACCGGGCGACATGGTGAAATTAGATATCATGTTGAATGGTGATAAAGTTGATGCTTTATCAGCGATTGTTCACCGCGATAAAGCCTATGATTGGGGGAAACGTTTGTGTGAGAAATTACGTGAATTAATTCCTAGACAGCAATTTGAAATTGCCATTCAGGCGGCTATCGGGCAAAAAATCATCGCTCGTGAGACGGTGAAAGCGTTGCGTAAGGATGTTTTGGCCAAATGTTATGGTGGTGATATCTCTCGTAAGCGTAAATTATTAGAAAAGCAGAAGAAAGGTAAAAAACGGATGCGTCAAGTAGGAAATGTAGAAATTCCTCAAGAAGCATTTATGGCAGTTCTTAAACTTGATTAGTAGAGAATAATTATCACAAAAATTTTTAAAAACAGGGTTTAAAGCGTAATTTTAAACTTTCAAACAAAATAAGATGGCTGAAGTAATTAGAATGCCTAAGATGAGCGACACGATGTTAGAAGGTGTGATCGCAAATTGGCTTAAAAAAGAAGGGGACGTTATTAAATCTGGTGACATTATCGCTGAAGTCGAAACAGACAAAGCAACAATGGAATTAGAAAACTATGAAGACGGAACCTTATTATATATTGGTGTTAAAGTAGGTGAAGCGGTTCCTGTAGATGGAATAATCGCAATCGTAGGAACACCAGGAGAAGATTATTCAGCTTTATTGGCTGCTCCTGTAGCGACAACTGCTGCTCCCGTAGCTTCAGAACCAGTTGTTGCGCCAGTTGCACCCGTATCAGAGTCACCTGCATCTGTACCAGCCATTGATTTAAGTGGTGTTAAGGCTGTAGCTGTTCGTATGCCTAAAATGAGTGATACCATGATCGAGGGTGTCATTGCTAAATGGTTAAAAACTGTAGGAGATGTAGTGAAGAGCGGTGATATCATCGCAGAAGTGGAAACAGATAAAGCAACCATGGAATTAGAGAACTATGAAGATGGAACTCTTTTATACATTGGGGCAAAAGAAGGCCAAGGTGTTATCGTAGATGGCATCATTGCCATCGTAGGTGAGCCAGGTGCTAATTTCCA
>CAJCBY010000491.1 GCA_903960725.1 uncultured Cytophagaceae bacterium
CAACTGCGCACACTGCCATAATCCGACGGGTCCAGCTCGTTCATCTGGTCTTTATTTAACTTGGGATTCCAAAGATCGCACCGCTTACGGCTTCTTAAAAGCACCGGTGGCGGCAGGTAGAGGGTCCGGAAATTTGAGTTTCGACATTGTCCCTGGAAAACCAGAACAGAGTATTTTACATTTCCGCATGGCTTCACGCGACCCAGGCGTCATGATGCCGGAATTAGGTAGACAACTTACTCATCACGAGGGGGTTGAATTAGTTCGTTCTTGGATTGCCTCTTTACCACAATAAGGTAATTTGTTCCAAAATCCGATTTTGGAACATCTTCGAATCATCTAAAATTTTCTTTTAATAGCAATGTTTTTACGTTTATGAAAACATTTAACCTTAAAAGAAATGAAAAAACTAATTACCTCCTTAGCCCTAGTCTTGCTAGTATCAGCAGCGACTTTCGCGCAAACGCGTTACACGATGGTAGCGTACCACAAATTACAACCAGGCAAAACGATGGATGATGCCATCGCCATCGAGAAACAATATCTTCCTATCCACGAAGCACGTAAGGCGGCCGGCATTATTGGCGGATGGGCCATGTATGTGCCTTACAATAATATCAAATCAGAGGGAATTGACTTCGATTACATGACCGTAAATTGGGGCCCCGATTTAGATAAAATACATCTTTATCCGATGGAATTATTTGGCAGTATGTTAAAAACAGATCCGGGTTTAAAGAAACTAGCGGCCGCTACGGCAAGTACCCAAACGATTCTTCGTCATTCAATCGGGAAGAAAATTACAGGAACGAATCCAGGCACAAACAAAGATCATTTTATCATTTTTGATATGATGAAAGTAACAGATGCCGCAGCTTACGAAGCGTTTGAGCAAAAAGTTTTAAAGGTACACGAAGAAAGAGTAGCTGCTGGGAATATCTCAGGCTGGTCTTTATATAAAAATCTATATCCTACTTCCGATGAGGTGAAGTTTAATTACACTACCGCTCAAAGCGTCGAAAAATTATCAAAATTGGATGAAATGATGGACAGCTACATGAAGGCAATTCCAAAAGCATTGGGTATTTCTCCAGAAGAATTCATGAAGCAAGCAACGGTGAAAAGAGCCCTTAATGCGACCATGATTACTACAATTGCCTTATCTACTAAATAAACATAACAATGAAAAAAATTATCATGATCATGGCTGTAGCATCAGCCTTATTTTCTTGCGGACAAAAGCAAGATTCAGCCAGTTCTACGGAGGCGACAAAGGATTCTTTAGGTGGAATGATGACTTCGACGGATGCTAAATCGCAAGCCGTTCGGGAGCAAATCAAGGCTTACACCGAGAACGATTCAACGAAGTATGGGGTAAGTATAGCAGACAATGTGAAGCTTTATTTCCCTAATGATACGGTAGTAGATGTACAAGGTAAAGCAGGCTATGTGGCAACTTTTCTAGGACAGCATAAGATGTATGAGAATCTTAGCGTATCTCGTTTACGTGTGATGACGATTACTTTAGGAAATGGGGAAACATGGACTGATACGTGGGCTGTTTGGTCAGCAAAAGGTCGTGCGTCTGGTAAAGTAGTATTCGTTCCGATTCACATTGTGGATCGTTGGGAGGGAGACAAAATCGTAGGAGAGTACCACTTCTGGGATACTAAAGCAAATGAAAACGAGGCAGCTGCAATGGCGGCCGCTGCGAAGAAATAAAAGAATTTTTGTTGAAAAGGGTTTTAAAAAGGGGGCGCTATTAGTACCCCCTTTTTATTTTACTGCAGCTTCTAAATCCGCAATCACAAATTTAGACATCTGTAAAAAGGCATAGGTCGCCTTAGGTGCCGTTTCTGGATTGCTCATTAATTTTCCCAAAACCGAAGGAATAATCTGCCAAGAAACTCCATATTTATCTTTCAACCAACCACATCTTCCCGGCGATCCACCCGCAACTAACTGATCCCACAAGTGATCAATTTCTTCCTGGGTATCGACCGTCAGCATCATGGAAACGCCTTCATTAAAGTTGTGCTGATGCTCCATCGAGCTTTCCATTAAATGGAATGGCTTGCCGTTTAAGGTAAACTGAGAATACTTCACATTTCCTTCTGTGTCATGTTCCCCTTTTTCATAGAACGCCTTGTGCAGTATTTCAGAATTCGGAAATAGGGACGTATAGAAATCAATCGCTTCGCTAGCCTTTCCATTATTGACTCCATTAAA
>CAJCBY010000492.1 GCA_903960725.1 uncultured Cytophagaceae bacterium
AAGCTTCCTACTAAAGCATTGTCTTGTGAACGCGTCACTTGACGTGATTGTAACCAAGATTTCTTCGCTTCGTCAATTTCTTTCTGAGTGAAACCTTCTTTCAATACTTTCTCGATTTCCTCTTTGAACGCTGATTCAAGCTTAGCTAAGTTTTCAGGGGCATAGATTGCATAGCCGATGAATGCACCGCTTTGATCTAATGGACTCGCCACGAATTGAGAACCAACACCATAAGATAAACCATCTTTCTGGCGTATACGGTTCATTAAACGAGAGCTTAAGCCACTACCACCACCTAGCATATAGTTAGACAACTCTAATGCAGCATAGTTAGGATCGCTATCAGAAATTTTCAATGGTTGGTAAGCTAAGAAGAAGGCATTTGCTTTATCTGGTGTTTCGATAGATATCGCTTTACCGCCTGTTTCCTTGAACTCATCTGCAACACGTTTGAATGGCTTTGGAGATTTCCAATTGCCAAATTCTGCCGCAATTAAATCTTTCAATTCTTTCTCATCAAAATCACCTACCGCTGAGAACGTTGCATCTGACGCTCCGTAGAAGTTTTTATAGAAATTAACTGACTCCTCTAATTTTACCGCTGCATAGTTAGCCGTTTGCTCTGCCATAGTAGGCTGGTAGCGAACATCTTTCTTATCATAGTGTCCAGCTCTTAATTGACCTAATGCCTCAGAACCTTTGGCTTGTGGTTCACTTTTTTGACCTTCGATCGCTGTTAAATTCTCTTGCTTCAATTTTTCAAATTCAGCCGCAGGGAATACCGGTTGTTTTAAAGCCTCAGCCACTAATTTCATCGCTGGGATTAAATTTTCACGTGTTGTTTCAATGGAAACGTTCGCTTGTGTTGCTCCGCCAGAAATACCTACACGTGCCTTCAATTTGTCTAATTCATCTTGGAATTGTTGACGTGTGTGTTTCGCAGTTCCTTTAGTTAACATATCAGCCGCTAAATCCGCTGCCGTAGCTGTTCCCATTAACGATTTTACATCGCCAAAACGTAAGGTCATTCTAGCATATACTGAATTACCTCTTGTTTTCTTAGATAACAACGCTACTTGAACACCACCGATTTTCTCTGTCTTCGTGCGAGAATCAATGTTTGCTGGAGATGGATCAAAAGCTTCTCCTTGGCTTACTGCTGCCTTAGGTTTGAAGTCTTTTAAAACAGTTGCTACATCTTTTGCTTCAGGAATCTCCGCACGCTCAGGTTTCTCTGTAGGGTAGAAGGTACCAGTTGTTCTATTAGAAGATTTAAAGTAAGCAGCTGCCACACGTTGAATATCAGCAGGGGTGATTTTCTCTAATTGGTTACGTGTGTGGAACAATAAACGCCAATCGCCTTGAGCGATGTACTCAGACATTCCAACACCCACACGTTGTGCGTTGTTTAATAACAATTCGATGTTCTTAATACCTTTCGTCTTAATACGATCCACCTCTTCTTTTGTTGGAGGAGTTTTGGCAAAATTCTCAATCGTCTCGACCATGATCTTCCGAACAGAATCCAACGATTTCTCTTTTAATACCTCAGCACCAAAATAAACTAAGCCTGGTTCCTTCAATTGGAAAGTCATCCCAAATTGGCTACTCGCTTTCTTCGTATCTATCAATGCCTTGTACAGACGTCCTGATGGCGCATCAGTTAATAAATCAGTCATTACATCCACAGCTACATAATCTGGGTGTAAGCCTGAAGGAATGTGATAAGCCATTCCGATCACTTGAACATCACCTACACGACGAAGCGTTACTTCTCTTTCGCCATCTTGTGTCGGTTCAGCCGTGAATGTAGGCGTTAATACGCGCTCTGGACGTGGAATAACGCCAAATTTCTCATTCACTAACTTCAATGTTTTCATTGGGTCGAACTTACCAGCTACTAATAATACGGCATTATCTGGTTGGTAGTATTTGCGGTAATACGCTTGTAAGTTTTCGATAGGCACTTTTTCGATGTCAGAACGAGCACCGATAGTAGAGTTACCATAGTTATGCCATAAGAAAGCAGTAGAAACGATACGCTCCATTAAAACACTTCCTGGATCGTTTTCGCCACGTTCGAATTCGTTACGAACTACGGTCATCTCCGTTTCTAATTCGCTTTTCGCGATACGTGAGTTGATCATACGATCTGCCTCCATATCTAAAGCCCAGTCTAAGTTCTCGTCTGTTGCTGCAAAAGTTTCGAAATAGTTAGTACGATCTAACCAAGTAGTACCATTGAATTGAGCACCGTGATCCGAGATCTCTTTCGCCACTTCTTTGTGTTTTTCTTTTGTACCCTTGAACACCATGTGCTCTAATAGGTGGGACATTCCCGTTTCACCATAGCCCTCGTGGCGAGAACCTACTAAATAGGTGATATTTACGGTTACGGTTTGTTTAGATGGATCTGGAAATAATAAAACGCGTAAACCATTCGCTAGTTTATATTCCGTAATTCCCTCCGCTTCTGTTACCTTTTCGGGTATTGGAAGGCTAGCGGACGCCTTTTGTGTTGATGGAGTGGGTTTAGGTTGTGCTAATGCAGGTTGCAAGAGACAAAGCAGTAAACCCGAAAGAATAATTCTCTTCATAGGGAGTATTTAGTTTTTAAGAATAGAAAATTAAAAATTATTTGATTGTGATAAGCTGATAAAATGATGAACGGTAAAATTATTTCTTGTATTGTTGAATTAACTTGTAAATCGCTTTTTGTGTTTCCATGTTTGGAAAATATTCGAAAATAATTTCATGCTTGTCATAATCCAATAGTAGGCCTGACTCTAAAAAGTGAAAGGCTTCTTTGAATTGACCTGCTTTGATTAAAAAGATGGCTGCACGGTAGTATAAGTCTGCTTCCTCGGGCAATTCATCAATGGCGGAAAGCATAATTTCTGCACATTTCTCGAAATCATTTAAGTCATAGTGTAATTGTGCCCATTTGACCCAAGTAGGAGCGAAAAAGGAATCAAGGTCCACAGATTTAGCATATGCCTCATCCGCAGAGACAGGATTGCCTAGATACGCTTCTACATCGGCTAATCCTGTCCAATAAAGTGGATTGATTTCGTTTAATTTTAAGGCTTTTTTGAGAAAATGCAGCGCTTCAAACCATTTATCCATTTCAGTAAGGCACACGGCTAAGCCATAATAACCTTCATCCCAAAGTGAATCCACCTTAATCGCGTCCTTGTAATTTTGTAAAGCCTCTTCGAATTTACGTTGGCGCTCAAGTGAGGCGCCTAAACAACAGTATAATTCAGGATTTGGATCATCGTATTTAAGGCAAAGTCGGTACGATTCCTCCGCTTTTACATACTCTTGAATGTTCATGTAGGTATTCCCTAAATTGAACAAGGAAGAACCGAAAGTGGGTTCTATTGCCAAAGAATACTCATACGCATCGATTGCTTTCTCAAACTGCTTCAGTTTGGAATAGGCTATGCCTAAATTGTACCATGCGGTGAAAGAAAAGGGATCAGCATCGATGAATTGTTTGTAATAGGGGATACTTTCCTCGATTTTACCTATCTCGTCTAAGCAATTAGCTAATTCGACGAGGGCATTTTCGTTTTCTGAATTTAACTCCAAACACTTCTTTAGCATATCCACTGCCTCACGAGGTTTTCCCCAGGCTTGGTAGCTTAAACCTATTCGGAAATAGACTTCGTCTTTCTCTTCCGTACGATCTAGTGACGCTAAAAATAGTTGGATAGATTCTTCGTGTTGGCCCATTTGGCTTAATAAATAGCCTTTAACCAGGGTTAATTCGATGTCATTTGGGAATAAGAGAATGGAATTTTCAATTAGTTCCATGGCCTCCTCGGGCTTTTGCATTTCCCCTAAAATTTGGGCCTTCAGGGTAATTAACTCCAGCGAATAGTTGAAATGACTGAGTCCTAAATTAACAGCCTCTAAAGCTTGGTCAAAACGCGATTGAACAAAGTAGTGTTCAGCGATTTGTTCCAAAGTCTCTGCATCGAAAAACGCGTTTTCTTGCTGATTCAACATGTTCTCGTACCGTTGAACGGAAGATTGAATATCTTCTTTATTCTCGTCGAATTCCGGATCTAGCATTTTTTAGGATACATTTTTACTAAAATAAAGAATATTATTTATTCTTAAACGCCTTTTCGCCTTATTTTTGTCTCAAACAACTCATAATGTCAAAAATCTGCGCCATTGCGGACCTCGGTACCAATACGTTTCAATTATTAATTTCCCCTCTTGCTGAATTTCGAGTGGAGCAACAGCTGCAAAGACCCGTCGGATTAGGCAAGGGAGCGATGGAAGAGGTCGCTTTACAAGAGGATGCGATGGATCGTGCGTTAGCTTGTTTGTCAGAATTCAAGCAGGTTTTTCTGGCTAAAGGAGGCGATCTGGAAAATTTCTATGCTATTGGCACGAGTATACTTCGTCGAGCCTCGAATGCTGACGTTTTTATTCATCGGGTTTATCAGGAATTGGGTATCCAAATCCTGGTCATCGATGGTATTCAAGAAGCAGAATATATCTATGAGGGTATACGAAATTCCTTGCCAGAACGTTGGGGGAAAACGAGTTTAGTGATGGATATTGGTGGTGGGAGTGTGGAGTTTATTTTGTTTAAAGGGCCTGACGTGCTTTATCGCGTGAGTTTGGAACTGGGTGGATTGCGATTAAAGTCACTTTTTTCAGAAGGTAATGAGTTTAATCTTTCAATTGTAGAAGATTTAGATGCATATGTTTCGAATGAAATGAAACCACTTTTAGAAGCTTGTCGCGAGGCAAAACCAGTTGTTTTAGTTGGAGCGGCTGGAGCTTTTGAAACGATTTTAGATTTAGAGAATAGACCTGGAGTAACTCCTGCCTCGTGTGAGATTAATTTGAAAACGTTTTTACAGCACAAGACAAATTTAGATGCCATGCATTATGAAGAGCGGGTGGGCTATCCGGGAATGAAAGCTTTTAGAGCGAGTATTTTCCCTTATGCCACTTTTTTAGTGGAGAAAGTACTTCGGGAGTTGGCGATAAAAGAGCTTTGGTTTTCGTCGTATAGTTTAAAGGAAGGCTTTTGGTTTACTGAACTCCAAAATCAATCTTGACGACCGTAGAATTTGAAAAAAAAATTGTAAACTTGTAGTTAATAAGATTAATCAAATCATCCTATGGCTTTTTCGCTAGCAACTATTTTACTTCAGGCGGGTACCGTAACCGTCGATTCTACTGCAGCTATTGCAGATTCCATCGTTAATTCAGCTCCTGTTCAAGAAGCTACGAAAGTAGTGGTGGAGGAGTTTTCTGTTTTGGACTTATTAGGAAAAGGGGGATATGTCATGTATCCTATAGGTTTCTTGTTTGCAGCAGCCGTATTCTTGTTTGTAGAGCGTTATTTGTATATCCGCAAGACAGCAAAATTAGATGAAGATTTCTTACACAAAATTCAGGATATGTTGCAAGCAGGTAACGTACAAGGTGCGATTAATTTCTGCAAATCCACATCTTTCCCGATTGCAAAGCTTTTAGAAAAAGGATTATCTCGTTTAGGTTCTCCCATCCGTGATATTGAGGCAGCGATTGAGAATAAGGCCAAAGTAGAGATCTACAATATGGAGAAGAATTTAGGTATTCTGAGTGCTATCGCTCGGATAGCTCCTATGTTTGGATTCTTAGGTACCGTGACGGGTATGATTCGTACATTCCACAACATCTCAATCTCCAATAAAATTGATATTTCAACGATTGCAGGAGGTATTTATGAGAAAATGGTGACATCTGCATCAGGATTGATCGTAGGTATCATTGCTTATGTATTGTATACTTTATTGACAACTATGATTGATCGCACGATTAATAAAATGGAAATTACTGCGATTGATTTCTTAGATATTCTTCACAAACCAGCGTCTAAAGCCTAATTCGATGAATTTCAGAAAAAGAGCCAGAGAAGCATCGGAAGTAGAAACAGGAGCCCTAGCGGACATCCTATTCTTTCTATTGATGTTTTTTTTAATGATTTCGACGCTAGCTTCACCGGATGCGATTAAATTGCTTTTACCGGAGACAGCTAAACCAATGCCTACACCTGCCAATGAGGTCATTCGTTTGACGGTGGACGAGAAGCTAAATTATTACATTGATGATCGTTTAGTGGATGTGGCTAATCTAGAAGCTGAATTGACGAAAGAAGCGACTTCTAAAAAGGCAGTTACTTTAGTGGTCCGAATGGATCGCAACCAGACGGTACAAGAATTAACCAATATCTATGACCTAGCGGCTAAATTAAAGCTTGCGATGGTGATGGCCGCGGAAAAGAAAAAATAGAATTTTATGGAAGGCTATGTGATCATCGCCCTCAAATCAATAGCCGTTTACGTGTTTATCGTAGCGGCTATTCGTGTTTTTGGGAAGAAAGAGTTTGCGCAATTGTCCGTAGTGGATGTGGTATTCATTTTGTTGATATCTAATTCTGTGCAGACGGCGATGGTGGGAAACGACACGAGTTTGACTGGCGGTTTAGTGGCAGCTTTGGCCTTATTTGCCATGAACTTTCTATTTAAGCGTATTTCCTTAGGTAGTGAATCCATCAGTAAGGTGATAGAAGGAGAGCCCGTTCTATTGATTTATAATGGGGAAGTTCGCCCTAATGCCTTGAAAGAAGCATCCATTTCATTAGAGCAATTAAAGGCAGTAGTGAGGGAACATGGGGTGGAAGAGATTAGTGATGTTAATCTAGCTATCTTCGAAGTAGATGGAAATATTTCCGTATTAAGTGATAATTATCGGAGTTTGACCAAAAGAAAACGAAAAGGGCACCGCATTCTTGGGCAAAATATGGCCTAAAATCGTATATTTGTCCTATATCTCAGCTGTTTGTAGAGTTGAGAATCATTTTGTTTTCTTAATTAATGGAAAAAATCCTAAAATTCGGTGGGACCAGTTGTGGTAGTATCGAAAGTATTCAATCTGTTTTGACGATTATCGAGTCAAACGGAAAATCCTCCTCAGATTTTGCTGTTGTCTTTTCTGCGATGAGCGGTGTGACCAATCATTTGTTGGAAGCGGGCACCCTAGCGGCTCAGCCGAAAAGCACGGTAAATACCTTGATTGAGACGATTGAAACACGTCATTTTGATATCATTAAGCACTTTATTCCCGTTAAGGAACAAAGCCAAGTGATCGCACATGTGCGCACTTTGGTAAATGAATTGCGTGATGTGTTGAAAGGAATTAATTTGATTAAGGAGATTTCGCCTAAGACATCTGATGCATTAGTTAGTTTTGGAGAACGTCTTTCGACCTATCTAATTTATGCGATTTTAAATCAAAAAGGACTTCCGGTTGTCTATGTAGATTCACGGGAGATCATTAAAACCAATAGCGCTTTTAGTCATTCTGAGATAGATTTTAGTTTAACGAATCCATTGATTTCTAGTTATTTTGAAGCAAATAAAGGTAAAATTGGTTTAGTGACTGGTTTTATTGCGTCTAATGCGAAAGGTGAGACAACGACTTTAGGTCGTGGTGGCTCTGATTATACTGCCTCAGTTATTGGTGCAGCTTTAGATGTTAAAGAGATTGAAATTTGGACGGATGTGGATGGAATGATGACGGCTGATCCGCGCAAAGTGAAATCTGCTTTCACGATTCCTTCAATTTCGTATGCGGAAGCAATGGAATTAACCCATTTTGGAGCTAAGGTAATTTATCCTCCTTCCTTGCAACCTGCTTTTGCTAAAAACATTCCGATTCGCGTTTTAAATACCTTTAATCCCAAATTTAAGGGGACAGTTATTAGCAAAGAACCGACCGGAAGTCCCTATATTATTACGGGTATTTCTTCCATTGATGCGTTAGCATTAGTGAACTTGCAGGGTTCAGGGATGATCGGTGTGGCTGGGGTTTCAGCTAAATTATTTACCGTTCTTGCCCGCGAAAAAATATCAGTGGTCTTGATTTCTCAGGCTTCCTCAGAACACAGTATCTGCTTTGCCATCGATCCCGCTGTTGCAGATAAGGTGCGTATGGTAGTAGAAAAAGAATTTGCTGCAGAGATAGCTGCTGGTGATATTGAGGGAATTGATATTCAAAAGGAGCTTTCTGTGATTGCTGTCGTGGGAGAGGGTATGCGTAAACATACCGGTGTGAGTGGTAAACTATTCTCTTCATTAGGCAAAAACGGGATTAATATTGTCGCAACGGCACAAGGTTCTTCGGAGTTGAATATTTCGGTGGTGATTGAAAATAAGGATCTCTCTAAGGCTTTGAACGTCATTCACGAGACATTTTTCTTCTCACAAATTAGAACATTGCATCTCTATTTAGTGGGTGCCGGTCTAATTGGAAAGACTTTATTAGCGCAAATTATTGGTCAGGAGCATTATTTGGCCAAATACAAAGGCATTAAAATCCGATTAACCGGGATCGCTAATAGCCGCAAGCAATTAATTAAAGAAGAGGGAATTGCTTTAGATCAGGCACTAAATTTATTAGATCAGGAGGGTGAATCTACGGATTTGAATGGATTTATTACTCAAATAAAGGCCTTAAACTTACCTAATTCTATCTTCGCTGATTGCACGGCGAGTAAAGAAATTTATACGAATTACTTAGGTTTATTTCAGTCGAATATATCGGTGGTTACGCCTAATAAGGTAGCTAATTCAGGTCCTTACGATTTGTATGCTCAATTGCATCAAACAGCTCTTGCTAAGGGAGTTAAGTTCTTGTATGAGACGAATGTAGGCGCTGGTTTGCCTGTGATTAATACCTTGCAGGGATTGATTGCTTCCGGGGATCGATTCGAAAAAATTGAAGGTATACTTTCGGGAACTTTGTCCTTCTTGTTTAATCAATTTACCCCCGAAAAGTCTTTCGGTGATGTTTTACGTTCAGCTAAGCAAAAAGGATATACCGAGCCAGATCCGAGGGAAGATTTAAGTGGTATGGATGTGGCGCGTAAAATTTTGATATTGAGCCGGGAGATCGGTTTGAAATTAGAATTCTCGGATATAACCATAGAAAAGATTATACCTCCTGCTTGCGAAACAGCACCTTCGGTAGAGGCGTTTTTTGAAGAGATTGATAGATCCAATGATTTCTTTGAGAAATTAGTCAATGAGGCAGCTGCTAAAGGAGAGGTTTTGCGTTATATCGCGTGCTTGCAAGACCAAAAAATCACGATAGGATTACGTTCAGTAGGTCCAACTCACCCATTCTACCAAATGGATGGAGCTGATAACGTAATAGCCTTTACGACCAAGCGATACCACGATCGCCCTTTAGTTATTAAAGGACCAGGAGCGGGAGCTGAGGTGACTGCATCAGGTGTTTTTGCAGATATTGTATCCATCGGTAGCCATCTCTCTTAATATGGAAAAGATTCGTGTATATGCCCCAGCGACGGTGGCTAATGTGGCTTGTGGATTTGATATCTTCGGATTTGCGGTGAATCGTCCGGGTGATGAAGTCGTGTTACAAAAGAAATCTACCCCCGGCATTGTTATTAAGGAAATTACAGGGGATGGGGGTCGTTTACCTACCGCAGTAGAGAAAAATACAGCAGGTATAGCCATCCAAAAATACCTCGCACATATCGGTCGAGAAGATCAAGGCTTTGAATTGTCTTTGCATAAAGATATGCCCTTGGGTTCCGGATTAGGTTCCTCAGCGGCTTCGGCTGTGGCAGGTGTTTTTGCGGCAAATGAACTAATGGGCCGCCCTTTATCCCAAAAAAACCTCTTGCCCTTCGCAATGGAAGGTGAGCGCGTCGCCTGCGGCTCCGCGCACGCGGACAACGTGGGACCTTCGTTATTAGGAGGCTTTATCATTATTCGTTCCTATGACCCTTTAGATATCATTCAAATACCCGTACCGGCGGATTTATACGCCAGTATCGTTCATCCCCAAATCGAGGTGAACACCAAAGATGCGCGCGGAATCTTAAACAAAGAAATCTCATTATCTACCACCATCACCCAAATGGGTAATGTCGCTGGGCTTGTCGCTGGTCTTTTATTACCTGATTATGATTTGATAGGTCGCTCATTAGTGGATGTAATCATTGAACCATCCCGGGCTATCTTAATCCCAGGGTTTGCCCAAGTAAAGGCTGCTGCAATTGCAAGCGGTGCGCTAGGTTGCTCAATTTCGGGTTCTGGACCCTCACTTTTTGCTTTATCTAAAGGTGACGAAACGGCCCAAAAAGTAGCGAAAGCGATGGCTGCAGAATTTGCCGCCTTAGGCATTGGATCAGAGCAATATGTCTCACAGATTAACCAGAAAGGGCCTGTTATTTTAGCGGACTAAGCTTTTGGGTGTGCTTGTAGGTAAATCGCCTTCATTTTCTCCATAGAATTATGGGTGTAGACCTGTGTGGCAGCTAAATTCGCGTGACCTAACAGTTCTTTAATGGCATTCAAATCAGCTCCTTTATTCAATAAATGCGTCGCATAGGTATGGCGCAATACGTGCGGTGATAACTTCTCTAGCTGACTATATTCCCCTAAATTTTTCTTCACTAAACGCTGTACAAACATCGGGTACAAGGGTTCCCCTTTATCTGTGAGTAATAAATTTGCGTGTTCCACTGTACAAAAGTTGCGATAGATTGCAATTAAGTCGATGAGTAGTCCTGGTATGGGAATCACTCGTTCTTTATTGCGCTTTCCAATAACTCGGATTGTTTTAGCGGCTAGATTGACTTGACTGTTTTGTAAAGAGATCAATTCTGCTAGCCGAATTCCCGTCCCGTAAAGAAGAAAAAGGATAAGTTCGTCTCTTGCTTCACTGAAATTGGATGCAATTTTACGGTTCTCCACCAGGTTTTCCATCTCTGATTCGCGTACAAATTGAGGGATTTTCTTAGTGGTTTTGACCATCCGGATGGAGGTCATTGGATTTTCTTCGATTTTACCCGTTCGTAAAAGGTACTTATAAAAAGTCCTAAGGGTGGCTAATTTGCGGTTAATGCTTCGGTTTTGGATGGAATCATCTGATAGACTGATGAGCCATTTGCGAATGGTTAACGCTTTAACTTGCAGGAGTTCAGCTGGTGCGATGAAAGCGGTAAACTGTTCTAAGTCAGTAGAGTAGGAGGTAATCGTGTGTGGACTTAATCGTCTTTCGATGGCGAGGTGGTCACAAAAAAAATTGACTAATTCACGATTCATCATCGAAATTAGTCAATTCCTTTAAAGATTGTATAGGAAATTAGTTATTAATATTTCCGTAAGTGATTTGCTTGTAAGCAGCACGAATCATTTCTTTACGACGACCTACAGAAGGTTTTTCGAAAGCAGATCTTCTACGTAGTTCTTTCACTACACCTGTTTTTTCAAATTTCTTCTTAAAGCGCTTTAAAGCTTTATCAATTGATTCGTTCTCTTTTATCGAAATAATTAACATTTTCTTTTGTCTGTTTTTTTAAATTGTGTGCAAAGATAATCATATTTTTTTGATGCGCAATAGGTGAATCGATTATTTCAATGAATGTTTTTGCCTATTTTTGTAATTCAATTTACCCGAATTTATGTCAGACTTTTCACGGACTACCGTTACTGCCGCGTTAATTTATGCCAATGGACCTATTCATATAGGTCACTTAGCCGGTTGTTATTTGCCAGCAGATATCTATGTGCGGTATTTGCGCTTGCAAAAAAAGGATGTGATTTTCGTTTCAGGAACAGATGAACACGGGGTGCCCATTACGATTAAAGCCCGGAAAGAGGGGAAGACACCTCAGCAAGTAGTGGATTATTACTACAAGGAAATCAAAGATTCATTTGAGCAATTTGGCATTTCCTTTGATATCTATGGCCGCACG
>CAJCBY010000493.1 GCA_903960725.1 uncultured Cytophagaceae bacterium
AGTTTCGTGATCCGCGTGAAAAATAGAGGCGACAAAGCCTTGCCAAAAGGCACTCCACTCCCTTTAACCGTCAAGATTGAAGGCATGGGCCGTCGTACAGATTTGGAATCCTATACGTTCACAGACGGTGCGGCTCCTGGGGAAACGGTATCTGTCGTAAAGAATAACAACGGGCCTTGGACAGGAAACTTGGGTTGGACTGCTGACGAAGCGGGCAATTATGTAATGGAAATCAACCTAGACACTAAAGCTGTATTAGGCGAATCGAACCGCGGTAATAATACGTTCAGACAACCGATCGTGGTTTCCTTACCTGCTGATTTAGGTTCTTATATCGTAGAGAAATCCTTCCGCGGAATGACCTCGGATGACTCAGCTAATGATATTGTCGCTTTATTGCGTTCGATCAAACAAGTGGCTAGCCCTACGATGGGAGCGGCTTTGAAAGGCGCTTCAGCTACCTGGAATGCAAAACGTGTGGCAGAATTATCAGCTGAAAGTGTAGACTTCTTAAAAGGCTTAGGCAAGCAATTACGTCCGCAAGATGTGGATGCGTATGAGCGTTTAGCGGGTCTTTGGAAAGTAGAAATTCCTACAGCTGAAGTGAAAGGTGTAGTGGTGAAACGCACGATTATGACGATCAAAGAAGCGATGAAATACAGTCCAGCTGAATTCACCGTTCCAGCAGGTGCAACAGTCGAGTTGATCTTTGAAAACGTCGATGCCATGCAACACAACTGGGTTTTAGGCGCTTTAGGAAGCCAAGAAAAAATCGGATTAGCGGCGGACAAAATGATCACGGCGGCAGATGGCGCAGCGAAAAACTACATCCCTGCGATGCCAGAAGTGTTAGCTTATACTCCATTAGTAGAATCAGATGGCCGCGTGAAAGTGGTCTTCAAAGCGCCTAGCGTTCCAGGTAATTATCCGTTCTTGTGTACCTTCCCGGGGCACTGGAGGATTATGAATGGCATTATGAAAGTTAATTAAAGCAGCTTTCGCCAGAGTAGAGATAGGAGAGTAGAGAGTATAGATAAGAGATTGTAGATTAGAGATGTGGGATGTTTTTAAATATCTCTGCTCTTTACTCTATAATCTCTTATCTGTTTTAAAGCACAAAGAACAAAGTTCAAAGAGCAAAGCAAAAAGCAAAAAGATGGAATCCCATTCGGGGATGCACTCATGAAATGTTTTTGACTAAGCCGTAGGCGACTAAGTCACGAAGTGGCGACCTGTTGACTAAGTCCGCAGGACGACTATGCCGTAGGCGACTATTTACCACTTACCATTCACCATTTACCATTTAATGGTTAGTTTTGCGCTATGAAATTCTCAATTAGCCACACGGATCCTAGCTCGAAGGCGCGCGCAGGGGAAATAACGACAGATCACGGGACGATTCAAACGCCCATTTTTATGCCTGTAGGCACTGCGGGGACCGTAAAAGGCGTTCATATTTCAGAATTAACAGATCCGATTAAGGCCCAAATTATCCTAGGGAACACCTACCATTTGTACTTGCGTCCGGGTTTAGAGGTGATCGAAAAGGCGGGAGGATTGCATAAATTCAATGGCTGGCAAGGACCTATTTTGACGGACTCGGGAGGTTATCAAGTGTATTCTTTGGCAGGTACAGGTCGAAAAATTCAAGAAGAAGGAGTCAAATTCAAATCACATATTGACGGAAGTATTCATTATTTTACGCCGGAAGGGGTGATGGATATTCAGCGCACGATTGGGGCGGATATTATCATGGCATTTGACGAATGCACGCCGTATCCGTGTACGTATGAATATGCGCGCAAGTCGATGGATATGACGCATCGCTGGCTGGATCGTTGTATCAAGCGTTTTGACGAAACAGATCCCAAGTACGGCTATAATCAGACTTTATTTCCCATTGTTCAGGGAAGTGTTTATTCGGATTTACGGAAGGTTTCGGCAGAATATATTGCCTCCAAAAGTGCTTTCGGTAACGCGATCGGTGGTTTATCCGTGGGCGAGCCGGTAGAAGATATGTATGCGATGGCAGATGAGGTGAGGGATATATTGCCTAAAGACAAGCCACGCTACTTGATGGGAGTGGGGACGCCAGCGAATATTTTGGAAGGAATAGCACTCGGAATCGATATGTTCGATTGCGTAATGCCTACGCGTAATGCCCGCAACGGGATGATTTTTACGACTCAGGGAATTATCAATATCAAGAATAAGAAATGGGAATCCGATTTTTCTGTCATCGATCCGCATTTCGTGAATGATGTTCACGGCCAATACACAAAGTCGTACTTACGACACCTGGTCAGATGCGAAGAGATGCTAGGCGCGATGATCGCGAGTGTGTGTAACCTACGTTTCTATTTGTGGATGGTAGGCGAGGCGCGCAAGGAAATTCAAGCCGGAACTTTTACAGCTTGGAAAAATCGCATGATCCCGCAATTTATGCACCGCCTGTAGTTACAGTGCCGCCGCCGCGCACATTTCGAGCGCACACGCCACGCACACATGTCGCGTACAACTCGCGCGAATCAAAATCACGGAATAGGCAATACCTTACTTTCTTTGAACGAAGATAAGATCACCATCGTCGAAGTAGCCGCCACTTCCTCGATTTCGTTGATCTTTTCGAGCATTAATTTCTGGTAG
>CAJCBY010000494.1 GCA_903960725.1 uncultured Cytophagaceae bacterium
GGAACCATCTTTACGCAAAGCTTTTACTTGGTGCAAATAAACGGGTTCCTGGTATTTCTGTAATTCTGCAATCTTATCAGCTTCTTGCGTTCTTAAATCCACCCGAAGCGCAGAACTGATTTGAATCTTTCCAACGGGGATGTTTTTAGTCTTTAACTCCTGAATACTGGCCTCTGGTGCATCAAAACTCACTCCATAATGACAGATGTCAAAGCACAATTGCACGTGTCTTCTGATTAAATCTGGATTTCCAGCTGGCAATAAAACATTCTCATACCAGGCTACAAAATCAGCGTGATTGCTTAAAAGGCCATCAGGTTCAGGTTCGATATCGATGTGGATTATTTTACCCGTATTTTGTTCGATTTCAGCTAAGGCATCAACTACTTCCAATAGATGTTGAGTCGATGCCCGCATCGCTTGCTGGCACTCTTCTTCTGTATTCCACCAGTATTTATAAGATAGGGGAGACGTTGATATTCCTCCTTCCTTTTCAGTTAACAGCTTGGATAAAATATGGGCTAGTCTAATCGTATAATCCCTTCGATCTGTTGATGTCCAATCTGGCGCATGTACTTGGTCTTTTACGATAGTGTTATGAAATCCACCATAGGGGAAACCATTTAGCGTAAATACGTATAAATTCTGTTCCCTTAACCAGGATTGTAAGGCCTTTAATTCTGCCGGATCTTGTAAATCAATACTCGCTTGATTCGCAAATCGTAGACCTAAACCCATGGGTTGGTCAGGCGAAACTTGTGCCTTTACGGAAGGTACATGCTGTTTTAATTGCGCAAAATGTTCAGACCAAATCTCTCCGGTATGAATATTGCTACAATAGCTCAGGTGTCCGTAAGGCGTTTTCATATTAGGCGATTTGTTCCAGGTAATCGACTGATTTTTTGATGAGATCAAAATCCATCTCGTGGACTTCCACTCCTTTGCCTACTTGTTCCAGCAACGTGATGGTTAATTGACCGCCTAAGTGCTCTCTGAACTCATTTAAGCCGTTTGTTAAGTTGATTTTGTCGTTTTCTGCCAAAGCTGGATGGAAAATAGCAAAACCTAGTTTTTTCAACAAAGTTATAATTCGTTCTACGTCCTCTTTCGACAAATGACCGATCAAGTGAGAATAAACGCTATCTAAGGCAATTCCAATGGCCACTGCTTCTCCGTGGCGGATCTTGAAATCACTTAAGTATTCTAATTTATGTGCCGCCCAATGACCAAAATCCAAGGGTCTTGCTGAACCTTGCTCGAAAGGATCTCCACTTGCGATGTGCTGCATGTGTAACGAGGCACAACGGTAAATCTGCTCAACCATTACTGATTTATCACGTTGATTCATCGCGTCGGCTTTTTGTTCCAACCAAGTGAAAAAGCTGATATCCTTAATTAGGGAGACTTTAACAGCTTCCGCAATACCTGAACGCCAATCACGATCACCTAAACTTTCTAAGAAAGAATAATCGTTAAATACGGCAACTGGAGGCGCGAACGTGCCCAGGAAATTCTTCTTGCCTAGGTAATTGACGCTGTTTTTAACCCCTACGCCAGAATCGTTTTGGGATAAAACGGTCGTAGGAATGCGGATGAATTTTACACCTCTGTGGGAGATGGCAGCGGCATAGCCGGCCATGTCTAAGAAGGCGCCACCACCGATACAAGCTACAAACGAGTGTCGATCGATTCCGTGCTCATCTAACGCGCGTATCACCTCTTCGTAAAAGCGAGGGTCATTTTTGCACACTTCTCCCCCCGGTAGTACTAATATTTCTGGAGCTAAATCTGCAGGTGAATGTTGTTGAAAATAACTGACAATTTTAGCTGTTAATTCTGGCTGAATATCTGCTACCCCTTTGTCGAGTACAAAAAGAATCTTTTTGCGAAAGCTAGGGTTGCCAAAGTTTTGGACGAAATCAGCAAAAACGCGATTTTCAGGCGCAAATAAACGTTCCGTGAAGAATACCTCGTAGGAATAGGGTACCTGAAAATGTTGTTTTAATGATTGCATAGGTTTACGTAACGGCGAATTTTTTAGCTAAACCCAAAGATACGGGTAATAAGGCTAAAACAAAGAGGGCGACCATCCATTGTCCACTCGAGGCGACCCAAGCTGCATTCATCAATATAAGCGTCAAAACCCCTGTTTTTACTGTTAATCCGATGTTTTTACCTACCGGATTTTTAATTGCTACCCCTAGTTTTCTGAAAATCAGGATAAAGTGGGCCAATACAAATACCAAGGCAAATTCTACTTTTTCGGCAAAAAATAACTGGGACATGTGAACGATTAGAAACAAAAAGCCGGCAAAATAAAGCGTAATCGCTTTGCCACCGTGCACCTCACCTCTACTTACCAGCGTAATGGCTGCAATGTAAATTAACGGTATGCCGATCACTGTAAAATGTTCTAAAACACCTAATTCATACACGCTCATCCCTAAAAGTAAATTGAAGGCACGACACAAACCCATATTGATGGGTCCAAAAATCCGCATGTGCTTCCCTTTCCAATCATAGAATAGCGCTAAGGCGGTAATAATAATAGCCACAAATCCACTCAATCGACTTTCCCAAAATGCCAGAAATATGCCCAGAGCTAATAACAAAATACCGCCTATTATCGCTTCGGAGCGTTGTATTCGACCACTCGGCAACGCTCTTTCAGGCCTTTCAACTCGATCTAGTTCGTGATCAAAGACATCGTTAAACACTACGCCTCCAGCATACAAACACATACTGGATATTCCGAGGAATAAGGCAGGGTAGAACTGGTAGTCTAATTGTCCAAAAGTGAATCCCACAATCGCTAAC
>CAJCBY010000495.1 GCA_903960725.1 uncultured Cytophagaceae bacterium
ACTCGTGTGGTATTCAAATTAGAAGACTATATCACCATCGAGCATATCGAAATGATGAACATCGTTATCACGGTAACGGGTTCAGTAGTAGGTATCGCTTACTTGACTGAATTCTTCATCGCTTGGTATTCCGGTGTGGAATACGAAAGCTATGCGTTCATTAACCGTGCAACTGGTCCATACTGGTGGGCTTACTGGATGATGATGACGTGTAACGTAATCTCTCCACAGTTATTCTGGTCGAAAGCGATCCGTACGAACTTGATGGTTTCGTTCTTCTTATCGATCGTGGTAAACGTAGGTATGTGGTTCGAGCGTTTCGTAATTATCGTGACGTCTTTACACCGTGATTATATTCCTTCATCTTGGGCGATGTTCTCTCCTACGATGTATGATATCGGTGATTACATCTTCTCATTCGGTTTATTCTTTACGTTATTCTTTTTGTTCGCTAAATACTTACCGGTGGTAAATATGGCAGAGGTTAAGTCCGTAATGAAAGGCGTTTCGTCAGAATTTACGATCAAACGTATCAAGCCAACTAAAAAAACAGAGGAGTAATTTTCTATTAAGCAAATTCGAAATTAAAACAATATGAGTTCGACAACTAACTACATTTTGGGAGTATACGACGATGAGGATGAGGTTTTACACGCTGTAGGCGAAGTAAAAGCGAAAGGAATCAAAGTCGAAGATGTATATTCTCCCTTTCCAATTCACGGATTAGACGTAGCCGTAGGTCATGAGCGTACACGTTTACCTATTGCCGCATTTATGTTCGGTACCTTAGGAATGATTTGTGCATTTTCATTAATCAGCTATACGATGGTTTTTGACTGGCCAATGATCATTGGAGGGAAGGACTTCTTTGCGCTGCCTAACTGGATTCCAATTGCGTTTGAAGGAACGGTATTGTTCACGGCTTTTGGCCTTGTATCTACTTTCTGTATCTCCAATGATTTATGGCCGGGCAATAAAACGCTTCCATTAGATATTCGTACCACAGATGACAAATTTGTGATGGCTATCAACGTGGATAAGAACAAAGTTAGTGCTGCCGATATCAAGAAAGCCTTGAAAGAGTCAGGTGCAGTTGAAGTAAATGTTAAATAATTAAACGAATAATTCTCAAGAAGATATGTTCAATTCAATTCATAAATTCACTTTATTAGTCGGCCTAACGGCAGGACTTCTATCCTGTGGAGATGACCATAATGATACAGGTACAGAATTTGCACCTAACATGTATAATTCAGTAGGTTACGAGCCATTAACCCAATTACAAGGGGATACCAACAAAATCAACCCCTTCGGGATGAACATGCGTTTACCTGTGGCCGGTACCGTTTCTCGTAAGAAATACACAGGTGCAGATAGTTTGAAGAAAGCCTTCTTAGCGCAAGAATTATTAGCAAAAACAGTTCCAAACGATAGTCTTTCCTACTCAGCTGCTTTGTTGAAAAACCCATTAGCTGCGACACCAGAAAATATCGAGGCGGGTAAATTACAATACGAGCGTTTCTGCCAACACTGCCATGGTGAAGGTGGAAAAGGCGATGGTTTAGTAGCTAAAGCGTATAAAGGGGTTCCTGTATACTCAAGTGATGCCTTAAAAGACGTAAACGACGGACACATCTACCACGTAATTACACATGGTAAAGGACGTATGTGGCCTCACGGTTCACAGATTTCATCAGAGAACCGTTGGAAGATCGTACTTTATGTACACGAGTTACAAAAACAATAAGATTTAAATTAATTCATTTAAAATAGAGAATAAAATGGCGGGACATTCACATTTTTCCCCAGCAAACGTAGAGGAGCATTTTGAGTTTACCTCAGAAGGCAAGAAGCGAATTATTTATGCTTTCATCGCAGGCGTTGTTGCTTTAGTTATTGGTATTTACCTTTTATCTAAAGGAGAAGCAGGTGGTCACGAGGTAGCGGCAGCCGGACATGATGCAGTGAAAGCGGGACACGAGGCAGCCAACGCGGGACATGAGGTAGCAGCTGAACATGTATCCGGTGGTGCGGTTTCTCACCAAGCAGGAGCAGAAGAGCACTACGATTGGACAAATCGCATTTGGGCAAACGTTTGGTTGAATGCCGTATTCTTTACAGGTATTGCTGTAGTAGGTATGTTCTTTGTGTCATTGCAATACTTAACTAAATCAGGATGGTCTTCTGTTATGAAGCGTGTTCCTGAGGCTTTCCCTAAGTTCTTATACATTTCATTACCTATCTTGATCTTGGTTTTCTTCTTTAAAGGAGATGTGATCTTCCACTGGATGCACCACGGTGTAACGGAAGTAGGAAATGAGAACTATGATAAAATCATTGCCGGTAAGTCTGGCTATTTGAACAAGAACTTCTTCTTGATTCGTTTAGTTGTATTTGGTGGATTGTGGATCCTTCTTTGGAACATGTTACGTAAGAAATCTTTAGAAGAGGATTTGAATGGCGGAACAGAATACTTCACTCAATTAGTGAAAATCGGTACTGCATTCATCGTGATTTTTGGAGCATCTAGTTCGATCTTCGCGTGGGATTGGGTGATGTCTATCGATACGCACTGGTTCTCGACCATGTTCGGATGGTACATGTTTGCCTCGTGGCATGTAACTACCTATGCTGTTATCGTTTTAGCTATTTTATATTTAAAGGACAAAGGCCTAATGGGTTATGTAAATGAGAACCATTTACATGATTTAGGTAAATTTATGTTCGCCTTCTCTATCTTCTGGACGTATGTTTGGTTCGAGCAATTCTTATTGATTTACTATGCTAACTTACCGGAAGAAACAATCTATTTCTTAGAGCGTTGGGAAGGTCATAATAAAATTTACAAAACGTCAGAAATTTTAATGGTAATCCTAAACTTCTTGTTGCCTTTCTTAGTTCTAATGACACGTGATGCAAAGAGAACTCGTATCTTCTTAAAGATCGCTGCTTTCTTAATTATCGCAGGTCACTATATTGATTTCTACCAAATGATTATGCCAGGCGTTGTAGGTAAGCACGGGGGATATGGTTTAGTGGAATTTGGAATGGTTACGGTTTTTGCTTCAGCGTTTATCTATGTGATATCTGGAGAGTTAACAAAAGCGAGTTTAGTGGCGAAAAACCACCCATTCTTGCCAGAAGCATTACACCACGATATTTAATTTTTGAACTTGTCTTAAAATAAAGAATATGTTTTACCTAATAGGTCTTTTATCAGTTATCTTCTTTGCTCTTGCGATTAACGTAATTAGCAAAAGTATTAAGTTGAATAAGTCTTTAGCTGCAAACGAGAATACAGGAGAAGCTGTCGATTCAAGTAACGATGCGAATGCGTATGGAATGATCATCTTCTGGGCATTGGGTACCATTGCTGGTGTTTGGTCATTTTTAGTAGCTCAACCTGATTTTTTACCAGTTGCTGCTTCAGAACATGGTCTGAGAACAGATAGTATGTTTTGGATATCTATGGCAGTAGTTACTTTAGCGTTCTTTTTCACTAATTCGTTATTGTTATTCTTTGCTTTCAAATACCGTTACAACAAAAACAGAAAAGCTACTTTCTATCCAGTTAACCACAAATTAGAATTAATTTGGACGGTTATTCCTGCGATTATTATGGCTATTTTGGTATTCACGGGATGGAGAACATGGAGAGATATCACGTCACAAGCACCTAGCGATGCCGTGGTAATCGAAATCACAGGTCACCAGTTTGGCTGGTATGTACGTTACGCAGGTGTAGATGATAACCAATTAGGTAATTACAACTA
>CAJCBY010000496.1 GCA_903960725.1 uncultured Cytophagaceae bacterium
CCGCTTTTCACCTTTTCAAAAATACAGAACCCGAAAACCGAGGAGTTATGACCATCGGAAGTGCGGGATTTAATTTAGGAATCTTTGCTTATCCGTTGATTGAAGGAATTTTTGGGATTCAAGGGTTGACCTATGCCATTATGTTTGACCTAGGGAATTCAGTCGTGAACTTCTTTGTGAATTACGGGATGAGTAACTATTTCAGTAAAGGACCTAAAAAAGAAAATATCGCCGCTCATATATTCAAACGAATTATTTCTCTGCCTCCCCTTCAGGCAATGGTCCTGGGGCTAGTGGTAAATATTCTTCACTTGAAATTTCCCGTCTTTGCACTGGATCTCATTTCTACCATTGCATCAGGCAATAAGCCCATCGTTTTATTACTAATGGGTATTTATTTCAGTGTTCGCCTCTCTAAAAAATCTTATTTTCGGGTTTTCCAGGTATTAAGTCTGCGTTATTTCATGGGCTTTCTTGTAGGGGGACTTTGTTTCTACTTGCTTCCATTTGATCTAGGGTTTCGCAACTTATTGCTACTGTGCCTGATTTTGCCAGTAGGGATGACAGTTATCACGTATTCTGACGAGTTAAATTTAAATACACCACTGGCGGCATCGCTTGTCAATATTTCTCTCGTCATCAGTTTTGCGATCATGTGGATTATGGTAAGTGTTTTCCACATGAGCGCGATTTAAACGATTTTTTTGGTAATTTTATGAAACATTGGCTAAGTGAACTAGTTAAGTTCTTATCCAATTCGTTCAAATTATGGTAGTCCCTTACAAGAATCAGTCCAAAGGAAAAAAAGAGCAAGTCGCTGACATGTTCAATTCCATCTCTCACAAATATGATTTTCTGAATCATCTATTAAGTGGCGGGATTGATATTATTTGGCGCAAAAAAGCCATCAAATTATTACAAAATAAGGGAATTAAATCCGTCTTAGATATTGCAACCGGTACAGGGGATTTCGCCATTGAAGCCTTAAAAATTAAGCCTGAAAAAATCGTTGGAATTGACATTTCTGAGGGGATGTTAGCCTTTGGAGTGGAAAAAATCAAGAAATTGGGCTTAGATAACATCATTTCTTTGCAAAAAGGGGATTCAGAAAAAATTCCTTTCTCGGACAATAGTTTCGATGCCATTACCGTTAGTTTTGGCGTGAGAAACTATGAAACACTAGACAAAGGTTTAAAAGAGATGAACCGTGTTTTAAAGCCTGGAGGTCATTGCTTGATATTGGAGTTTTCGAATCCGAAGAGTTTCCCCATGAAACAGCTTTATGCTTTTTATTCGAAATTCTGCTTGCCAGTTTTAGGTAAATTAATCTCCAAAGACCCAGCCGCCTATACCTACCTTCCGGAATCTGTTCAAGCATTTCCGGACGGCCAAGATTTCTTGAAAATTTATCAGGAATGTGGATTTATTGATACAAAATGGATCCCTATGACCGGTGGAATTTGTTCCATCTACTTAGGGCATAAAAAACCTAAAAACGCATGAAAAAAGGTCACTTAATTGGATTTACGATCGCATTCTTGGTAGGATTAGCTAGCTTTACCGCATTGGGCCAGGGAAAAAGATACATTCAAGTGCATGATGAATTTTATGATGAGAAACCCGTGCACTTTGGATTTATGTTCGGTTTAACCTCGAGCAATTACTTTGCGAATGGATTCCCTAGCGTTTTAGTCAATGATGTAACGGGAGAACCTCTGTCGTTAGTCTCTCCTAGAACATTCGGATTTCAAATTGGTGGAATTGTAAATTATGCCTTAAGCAAACACGTAGAGGTGAAATCTGGATTGAATATTGCCTTGTACGATCGTCAAATTCAATTTGCTAACGAAGACCTTATTTCACGCGAATCCACTTGGTTAGAGGTTCCAATGTTACTGAAATTCCGTTCGGTTAGACGCCAAAACCACCGCATGTATTTAATCTCCGGTTTAAAGTTAGGCCTAGAGGCGAATGTAAAGAAAAAGAATACGGCCATAACGGCAAACACATCAGAACTGTCTCTAGAATATGGAATTGGTGTTGAACGCTTTTATCGTTTCTTCAAGTTCTCGCCAGAAATTCGTATTTCTCATGGCTTGAATAATCTATTCGTTCCTCCAGGAACCTTCAATAGTTATTCGAAATTAAGCCAATTAAAATCACATACGATTAGCTTGATTTTCAATTTTGAATAACTAATTCAATCCGGTTCTAGCCTTTTTAGGATCCACGATAGTTTCGAAGGAACTCACCGCAGATACCCCGAACCAGCCTGCACCTTGTAATCTAGATGCAGCATTTAAATTCTTAATATTCGTAGGTATATTCGCCGCTGGACGGGAAAATAACCCAGCATTATTGAGCTCCAAACGAGCTTGAGAGTAAAAATTAAATTCGTCCTCGGTAATTGACCAAATCTCCACCCGAATCTTATCTTTATCTAAATAGAGTTGTGGTGAAATCGAACGACGTATTGGGCGAATGAACATCAAGCCATCCGTCATGGCACCTTTTTGAAAACCGGCATCATAGACTAAGGTCAAATTATCGGGTCCATTAAATAATTTATCATTACGGTAAAACTTAATTCGATAACAATCACCAGCGCCCTGTGCGTCGCGCGCATAAAATTGCGCATCATATCCCTCTTTAGGAGAATTATCATCTGATTGACGCCCAGATGCTTCATCAAATTCATATAAGATCGAATCAATGGGGGGAACGCGATTCATTCTAGCCTTTGCTGTTAAGGCCTCACTTTGCCATTTTACGTTGAGTGTAAAAGTAGTCCCAATTTTACCAATCGTAGGTTGCTGTGAACTAGGTTCCCATACATAGATACCACTTGAGGCTACTTTTTCTTTAAATGAAAATTGATTACCCAGCGTATCGGAAACGGTGACTTGGGCACCGCTAATCTTAGGTGCACTACTTTGGTCAAAATAATCTTGCGAACGTGTTAGAATAATTCGCTGTGGTGCGTTCTGATTCGTCAAACTTGCCTCTACTACAAAGAAATTATCTGATTTAGGACTCGGTAAGTTCACAACCTCCTCACACGATGTTAAGGCCACTAATAAGAGGAATAAGTTTATATACTTCATCTTAAAATGAGAAATTATAGGTAACTGCTGGCACAAAAGAACCAATGATAGATAATTGAACGGCCTCAGTTTGGACTGCATTAGTTTCATTCGGTCTTGTATAAATCGAGAAAGGATTTTTTCGATTGTAGGCATTATAAACGGAGAATACCCACTCTGAACTTCCCTTGCCAAAGAGTGCTTTTTTATTCTTTTTCGTTGCTGAAATATCTAATCGATGGTAATCAGGTACACGAATGTTACCCCGTGTTCCGGGAACGGTTTGGGGATATGCAATGCCATCAAAAACATATTTCTGGGTGGGAACCGTATATGGTACACCTGTGATATACGCAAAATTTGCACCAAACGACCATTTATCTGAAAGACTATATTGCCCTACCACGTTTAAGGTATGGGTACGATCGTAGCGATTTGCATACCACTGGCCATTATTTAATCCGGTGATCTTACGCTCTGTCCTAGCTAAGGTATAACTTACCCAACCTGTCAGTTTCCCTACATTTTTCTTTAGGAAAAACTCAACTCCATAAGCACGACCCTTTCCGAAAAGTAAATCTTTTTCAAAATATGGATTCAAGAATAAGTTTGCTCGATCAGCATAATCGATTTGATTTTGCAAATCCTTATAATAAACCTCCATCGAGGTTTCGTAATTATTACCCTCCGATCCAAAATTCTTAAATAATCCTAAAGCAACTTGATCTACGATCTGTGGCTTAATGTTATTAGTAGAGGATGTCCACACGTCTAATGGTGTAGACGCAGCCGTATTGGACATTAAATGTATGTATTGTACTAACCTATTGTAGCTTAATTTAAAAGAGGATGATTCATTGCCATTTAGATTCAAAGCAAATCGTGGTTCCCAATTACCGTAAGAAGCAACAACCGCATTCGGATCCGTTTGATTAATTTTCAACACATAGCCTGACGGATTTTCTGTACTAGCTGGCACCGGAATTCGATCATAATATTC
>CAJCBY010000497.1 GCA_903960725.1 uncultured Cytophagaceae bacterium
TCCGAGCTACCAAATTTATAGGGGATCATGGCGCCGGTGAGGACGATGGTTTTAGCTAAATTCTGCGTAGCCAAATACTGGGCGGTTTGTACCATCGTATCTGTTCCGTGGGTAATTAAAATGCGATCTACAGAGGCAGAGGCGCAGGCGAAAGAAATGAGTTGGCGATCTACCTCATTGAAATCCAAGCTGTCTTTCATCAGTAAGGTATCGATCGAAACAGCGAGTCTGCTGCGGCCTTTTTCGAGCATCTCGGGCAGGTGCGTATCCTTAAAAAACAGCGCCCCATTCAGCTCATTATATTCCTTGTCAAAAGTCCCGCCGGTTACAAAGATTTGGATCATAAACTACGTGTTCAAAAACTCCTCACTCACCTTAAAATACTGCTTATTTAAACGATATACTTTTAGGCGAGAATCGGTGTCAGATTTTTTGAAAATAATGAAATTAATGTCGACCTGAAGGATGGCTTTTAGCTTCAGATTTAGTTGATTTAAAACGTCATTTTTGATCCGAATATTGTGTGAAAAATGAACGCCTTTTTGCTCGACTAATTCGAGCAGTTCAGAGTTAGGAACGTCGTCTTTTTTTAATAGTATGCGAAGCACTCTAAGTTCATTTTCTTCGAAATTAATGGCCGCTTTTCCGAGGTACAAAACACCGTCTTTGTCTTTAATTATTCCCCCTTTAGCTGGACGGAATTTAAGTGCAAAATATATGATAAGAGAACAGATGAGCAAGGCAATAAGCGCTTTTACATAGGCAGCATATTGCGCCCAAAGATCCCGCTTTATGAAAGATTCTTTCAGAATAGATTTGCCTAAAAACTGTTCTATTGGCAGTGAAACTAATTCGATATCTCCAGTAGAGTGGTCAATTGCGAAATAATAGATTTTCCCATTTTCTACAAATGGTTTGAATTGGGTAGATAATTTAGATGAGACTGCTTCATTTTCAAAAACTTCATAGTTATCATCGGTAAAATTTACCCGTATAATTCTACGTTCTTCATTAAATGCAACGAAGTAATTTTCGTATTGAAAGTTTTGTAAATTGTTGCCAAAAAACACGGCAGTTTTGCCTCTATTTTCCCAGGTTTTGGACCTTAAATTAAAATGCCAAATATCTTGAGTGCGTTCGAATTTTAAATTATCAAATGGGTTAATTGTGACACCATTAAAATAGGTAACATCATCGCCACTTTTAAACTGATTTACATCAAAAATTCCGGGCGGAACTTGATCCCCTTGAACCGGTGAATAATTTTCCCATTCTTTGGAATTTACATCAAAATAAGTGAAGAAATTTCGAGCAGACCAAAAGCCATATCCACCAAAACGGAAGATACGATTATCATGCACAAAATGCTGGCTATTAATCTGCATTTTATGCTCAAAAGAATGATCAATTCGAATGAGTTCATTGCCCCTAATTTCATAGACTATACCCCCTAAGTTTTGGGTGATAAATAACTTATTATTTATTTTATTCAGCGTAAAATCAGTGGCGACAAATTTCTTATAAAATGTAGAATCGCTGAATTTAAAATAGATGGGTTCTGATTCTGTTAGTTCCGGGATTTTAATCGTTTTGTAATGCGTCTTTTCTAATATATATATATAGGGTTTCGCATAGGTGATGTTTGCATTTCCAAACAGCGTTAATCGGAGATTGTCAGATTTAAGAATGAAGCTATATATAAGTAGGAATAATAGTATCTTTTTATTCATTTTTATCCATTTAAACTGTTTTCAAGTTAGTTTTTAAATTGTTAAAACATAAAAATTATTTATCTAACGGTTATATGTATCATATGTGCATATATTTTATTGACAATTAAAATTGTAAACTTTACATTGAATATTTATAATATTTTATGAAAAAGTTCTCCTTCTTACTTGTATTGTTGGCCTCAATCACTTCTTTGGCCCAAAATCCAGCTACATTGCCTATTGGCGCTAAAGGCCCAGGCGGTGGTTTTATCTATTATGATAAAGGAAACTGGGATAATGGCTGGCGCTATTTAGAGTCAGCTCCATCTAAGTGGAACGGGACAAATTTAGATCCTAAAGCTGCTTATGGAGCTAATGAACTCAACAACACGAGTGTTGAGATTGGTACAGGTAAGGCAAATACAGCGATTATCGGCTCATCTTCTAACTTTAAAGATCTTATATCCGCCTATAATGCTAAAAAAGGGAATGCTGGCGATTGGTTCTTGCCTTCTTTAAAGGAGCTTCAAGAATTGTTGAAGTTTTATGAGTTGAGTGCTGAGAACAAATTTATTTTTGGTTCTCCTCTTAGTACAACAGATTTTTCATTGCAGTCTTTTTGGTCGTCATCTCAGTCAGGGACCCAAGTTGCGAGTGCTTCAAGAGTTAATTTTTTCACAGGTGCAACAGCAGTTGATGATAAATCTAGTAGTTTTTCTATTCGTCCTAGTCGTTATGTAACGAAAGCCGATTTAGATCCGACTGTTAAAAGAGAAGTGCAATCAAATGCCGCTTCTATTCTCTTGTTAAAAAATCAAAGTGCAATCATTCAATTAGTTGAAAGCCAATTAACCGGTGCTACGTATAAAATTACTAGTTTATCAACTAAAGGTAAGCTTTATCAACTAAATGCTGATTTAACAACAGGCTCAGAGATCACTACGGTGAATACACTTGTATCTAATACAGATAGAAAAGTTTTATTTGTTCCTACAACAGGCGAATTTGGAAATGATTATGCTGAGTTTTCATATACTGCTGCTAATTCTACAACGACCGAAACAGCTGTTAAGGTATTTGTTTCTGTTCAGGATTCTGATTCTGATAACGATGGTATTCAAAATATTTATGAATTAGCGAGTGGTTCAAATCCACAATTTAATGAATCACAAGTTTCTATTTCAGCTATTGCTGAAACAGTTATTCCAGAGACTTCGGGAACAAAAGAGATTGTAGCTACTATTCCAGCGGCAACGACACGAGATGTAATCGTGGATTTACGCCTTTCAGGAACGGCTACTGATCAAAAAGATTATAAGTATGATTATTCAAAATTGGGTCAAACTACCTTTTTGGCAGGGGGTTTAGAAGGTTTTGCTAATGCTACTATTGCCGCAGATGCAAAATTCGGATTTAATAGAGGTGTTAATACGGATGATAAAGGAAATGTATATGTAACAGACATTAACAATTATCGAATTCGTAAAATAGATCCATCTGGAGTAGTTTCTACATTCGTGGGAGGAGCTAATCAATCTTTCAAAGACGGTAAAGGTGAAGATGCAGAGTTAGTTTCTCCGGAGTTTTTGGAAAAAGACTCAGAAGGGAATTTTTATTTTGTTGATGGAGGGGGACGTAATATCATCAGAAAGGTTACCCCTTCAGGCATTGTCTCTACAATAGTAGGAAATGTGAATGAAAATACGAATAAAAATGGAACAGGGACTGACGCTACATTTAGTAATATTCGTGATGTTAAATTGGATGCACAAAATAATATATATGTATTAGTCCTAAGTCAGGGTAACGGATTTACAAATAGTTTCATTCGAAAAATCACTCCTTCTTTTGTGGTTACGAATTACCATAAAGTAGTGAACAAAAATCTTTCTACTTTTGACTTAGCTAGTGATGGTTCCATTTTCTATTCTAATGGAGGATCTATTTTTAAGGCGAACGCAGATACATCCGGAAGCGCGAGCGGAGAAACTATGGTTTACAGTGGACTGAATTCGTCGAAAGATTCATGGAATGGTTGGGGAACCAATTATATGAGGCTTGGGAAAGATGGCCAGCTATATGTAAGTCTTTATGGAAGTAATGATAAATATAACCTTGTTAAATTTACTTCTACCCCTACATCAAATGGTTCGAGCCCAGTAGCTACTTTTTTAACGTCTAATTTCACAAATAATAATAATGTGAGATTTGAAGATGTAAGGTTCATGCTTACAGGAAACGGAGATGTGTATTATTTAGAAAAATATTCGGATGCAATAGCTGAAAAAGCATATTCTAAAGTTAATCGGATAGATTTTGGTCCTAAAATTATCATTCCAGCGGGTTCTACAACGGGTAAATTGACAATTAATACAGTTGAAGATGAAAGTGATGAAGAGAACGAAACAGTCGTTATTGTCCCTAGTGTTGTTCAAAATGGAGTAATTTCTGGGAATGCTACTAGAACACTAACAATTACAGATAATGACGCCGCACCTCAGATTTCATTTAAATTCTCTGCACCGTTTATTACAGAAAACTCACCTACCAGCGTCGACTTAGTTGCTTACACAAGTATAGTTTCAGGAAAAACATTATCTATTACCTTTAATACAACGGGATCTACCGTTAGTGAGACCACGAAATTCGTTGTAGATAAGAAGACGATTACTATACCAGCTGGTTCCCCTTCTGGAAAACTTACTATATCGACTAAGGACTTGAATGATTCTGCTATTGAGGAACTAAAGAAAATTGTCTTTAACGTAGTAGGCACGGTAGCGGATGCTTCAGTACTATCTAATACAGTTTCACTAGATTATCAAAGTGATGATAATCCTTCGGCCACTTTTGCATTAGGGGCATCTAGTATCACTGAATCTAGTTCTACAAGTTTAACGGTGACTTTATCTCAGAAAGCGGCAAGAGATGCTGTATTTGATATAGATTTGAAAGGAACGGCGACTAAAGAGGTAGATTACGAATCAATTTTTGATAGCAAAGGAACTGGAAAACTTGTTGCAGGTGGTAATGGTCGTGGTGGAGCAAATAATCAACTAAATGATCCGCTAGGAGTTTTTGTTACTTCGAATGGAACAGTCTATGCTGGAACAGCAGATAATCCTAAAGTAACGAGATGGGCTCCAGGAGATACCATTGGAACGGTTGTAGCAGGAGGCAATGGTTGGGGCAATAGCCTAAATCAGTTGAGCGGCCCTTGGGGGGTATTTGTGGCAGCAAATAATGATGTCTATGTGTCTGACCATAATAATCACCGTGTAATGAAATGGGCTTCAGGTGCAACTGCAGGAGTTATAGTAGCCGGAGGAAACGGCGAAGGGGATGCTGCAAACCAATTACGTTGGCCTACGGGTATTTATGTGGATGCAGAAGAAAACGTGTATGTAGCAGATAGAAATAATAACCGTGTTCAACGCTGGGCTAAGGGTGCTACTACAGGAACAACAGTTGCTGGAGGAACAACATTTAATGACAATAACAATACGAATCAATTAAGTAATCCACAGGGTTTATTTGTGGATGCTTCTAAAAATGTATATGTATCCACTAATTGGAACCACGCTGTTCAGAAATGGGCGCTAAATGCAACATCACCAACAATTGTTGCAGGAGGGAATTGGTATGGTAGCCAATCTAATCAATTAGCAGATGTACAAGGAATTTATGTGGATAATCTAGGCACAGTTTATGTGGCGGATCAAAATAATCACCGGGTTCAGAAATGGTTAGTAGGGGCTAATGAGGGTATTACAGTGGCCGGCGTAAATGGTAATTCGTCATCTGAATTAGGGAAATTGAATTCACCTAGTTCTGTCTCTTTTGATGGAGCTGGAAATTTATACGTAGCAGAGAGAAACAATCACCGCGTACAAAAAATTCAATTGAATCCGCAAATTAAAGTTCCAGCAGGATCTTTAA
>CAJCBY010000498.1 GCA_903960725.1 uncultured Cytophagaceae bacterium
CGCGATGCTCTTTAAGCGTGAAATCATCAACATCGCCTTACCTTTTCCAGATTTTGTAGGACACGATTTTATCCTGGGATTTGCCGCAGCTGCACTACATGGAGTTAGCTACTTCCCTGCGACTTTAGTGAATTATCGCCAGCACAGCAGCAACACGATGGGAGCAGATTTAAGTAAGGGTAAGAAGAATTATAACACGCGAGAGGAGCGGAATGCACGGATTGTGAAACGACTTAATTTACTCGCGGAGCGTTGTCCTGCGGGCGTAGAACGTGAAATTTTGCTCAGATTAGCACTGGATTTCGCTTCAACTACGATCGCGGCGCGCATACGAAGATTTCTCACCGTCGCTACACATCACCGAGCGATGTTAGCCTACAAAGGAAAATCGGCGCTAGGCAGTTTCCTCTACAGCTTCAAACTAATATTCTCTATTTTCTAAAGGAAAGACTGAGGCGGTAGTACAGATTTTTCAAAGTCACCGTCACCGGAATCGAGCGTTGAACGAGTGGCCCATCGAATTTATCCCCGCGTCTCAGGTAATATTTCGACAAAGTAGACGAGGTCATCCCCCACTTGCGGATAAACTGGTAATAGCCCTTGTTCTGCTTTACGCGTTTCACGGAAATCGACCCAAAATGATAGACCCTACTCCGTGAAATTCCCTTGAACAAGCGAACACCAGCCTGCCAGCACTTCATCGAAAAATCAGGATCTGAATACATTCCCGGCGTAAATTCATTCGAATAGCCGCCCACTTTATCCCAAAGCGACCGATGCACCACGTTAGGTGGCCAAGTCGCTCCCTGCCAGTCTGAAAAAGGCAAAGAGTCATAGGTTTCTAGTAATCTCGCTTCCTCAAAAGTGGCTATCGATCGGCCGTAATCGGCCTGAATGGAACAAGCGCTTTGGGCTTTCGGCTCGATGGCTGTGGCTGACAAAAAGAATTCCGTGTGCCCGATACTTTCGATTTCTTCCTTCAGATACCCATCCCAATTAGGCAGCACGTACATATCGTCATTCAAATACAAGAAATAATCCGCACGCGCTAGCTTAACCATCGCGTTCATCGCGTAGCAAACGCCCACATTTTCAACGCTATAGGAAAAAGCGATATCCTTCTGTGATTCGAGCCATTCTTTCGAACCGTCTTTCGCCTCATTCAAATGCAAAATGATTTCAAAAGAAGTCGTGGAGTGTTTTCGAATAGCCGCGATGCACAATTGCAAGTAGGCTAGATTATTCCAGCTCGGAATGAGGATAGAAAAATAGGGCTTTTTAGGTGCCTGGGAAGCCGGGAAAAATTGAATCGACTCTTCCATTACAGCATTTGGTAGTTCTTGTACTCGCCCACTCGGTAACCGGTGAGGTCTTCGATTTTCTGCAAAATCTTACGGCGCAAAGTCATTTTCTTCTCTAATTCAACCGGATCGAAATAGAAAGGCCAGTTCGAACGCGCCACTCTGTCCGCCATAACCGCCGGATGAGATCCTTCAAAACGGAACAAACGTTCCGCATTACCGTAATCAAACTGGTAATCTGCCGGCACATTCTCCGCTAACCATGCGTCATCGTGGTAGAATTGCGTAAAGTTGCGCACCTTATTATTCAGGCCTTCGGGCGGCTTCACCCAGCCATAATGATTAATATAAGCCGGAATTAATTTCACTTTCAGCTTCTTGCCGTCTTTTCTAAACCCTTGCGCATCCTTGTAAGAATGTATGCCCGGATGCATTTTCACCACGCGAATTTCTCTTCTATACCAACGGCGTGAAACTGCCACATGATTGTAAGATCCGTAAAAATGTCGGTAATGGAAGAGCAATCCCTCCACATTTGCATCTGCTAAATTCGCCTCCATCGCCGCTTTCACGGTGGGTAAATCCGCTTCATGCACGCATTCGTCGCCTTGAATATAGAAAGCCCAATCAATGTCTTTGGAAATCGTCTGAAGCGCTTTATCTGTTTCAAGAGCGAATGTGGCGCCTCCCTCCCGTTTAGCATCATCCCAAACCGTCTCGACGATTTTGATTTTATCCGACGGAATCGATTGAATTAAGGCTAAGGTATCGTCCTCAGACTTTCCAACCGCCACCACAAACTCATCACAGATAGGTAAAATAGACGTAATAGCTTCCACGATGGCATAATCGTTCTTCACCGCATTCCGAATAAAGGTAAAGCCGGCTATTTTCATCGATCGTATTTCACTTGAATACCGTGGTATTTCGTTTGCTCCACGTAATCTTTGCGCAATGGATGACCCTCCCAGTCTTCTGGAAGCAATATTCTGCGCAAATCGGGGTGATTTGTAAAATGAATGCCAAAGAAATCAAAGGCCTCTCGCTCGTGCCAATCCGCGGTTCTCCAAACGGAAGAGACAGAGGAAATGACCGGCTTTGCTCGATCTAAAATCACACGTAAATGCAAGGTAAGATGATTCGGGATCGAATACAGGGTATAAATAACTTCCATTTTACCCGCTTCTGGCCCCTGATCGATGGCCGTAATGCAAGAAAGGGAATCAAAATAGGTCGCTGGATTTTTCCACAAAAACTCACAAACCGGTAAAATCTGGTCAGCAGGCAAGGTCAAACGATTTAATTCGTCCTCCCACTGGGATTCAAAACCAAATTCCGCTTGCAAGAATGCTTGAATTGCTGACAGTTCCATCCTATTTATTTAAGGCTTCTAATATGCGTTTAGGAGCCACCAGGGTCTCCTGACTAATCTTTTGTTGTAATTTGATGATGCCGCCTAACAAGGCTTCTGGACGTGGCGGGCAACCCGGAACATATACGTCCACCGGGATAATTTTGTCCACTCCTTTCACTACGTGGTAGCCATGTTCCCAATATGGACCACCGCAATTTGCGCAAGAACCCATCGAAATCACATAACGTGGTTCCGGCATTTGTTCGTAGAGACGGCGGATGCGATCCGCCATTTTGAAGGTGACGGTTCCGGCCACAATCATTACGTCAGATTGACGTGGGGAAGGCCGTGGAAACACCCCAAAACGATCTAAATCATAGCCTGATGCAAAAGCTTGCATCATTTCAATCGCGCAACACGCTAAACCAAAACTCATCGGCCAAAGCGAACTCGCCCGAGCCCAATTAAATAAATCCTCCACATTGCTCAACACAAAGCCGTCGGATTCAAATTCTTGGTCTAAAAAACTCTTCATGTTTGGGGGTAATTTTCGCAATCGTTCTGTAAATATACCTAAATTCACAAAATTTTCTGTGTATGTCGCTCGTACCTTTTTTCGATACTGATTTAGCCAAACTCCGTGGGATGACACCTGCGAAGCTCACGCTGCTACAGACCGAACTAGGGATGTTCACCTACGGCGACTTGATACAATATTTTCCTTTCCGCTACGAAGACCGCACCGTGGTTCATCCCATTGCCTCCATCACGGACGAAATGGACCATGCTCAGTTTGTGGGTCGGATTCGGTTCAAAGAGAAAATAGGCGCTGGCCACCGTCAGCGCATCGTTGCCCAAGTATGCGATGCGACAGGGTGCATTGAAATTGTTTGGTTTCAGGGAGTGAAATGGCTCGAGAAATCCTTGAATACGGGAGTCGATTACCTGTTTTATGGTAAGCCTACCAGCTTCAATGGCACGATTCAGATGACCCATCCAGAAATGGAGGTTTATAAAGGCGAGCAAGCATCAGGTAAATACTTTCAACCCGTTTATCCCTTAACGGAGAAGCTACGCAAGAAATATATCGATAGCAAGGCGATCGCGACACTGCAAAAAAACTTGTTAGAAATCGCGTTTCCTTATATTCGGGAAACCTTACCTACGGAGGTAAATGCGCAGTTTAAGTTGATTTCAAAGCAAGAAGCGCTTTATCATATTCATTTGCCCCAAAGCGAAACTTGGTTACACCAGGCTCGGCGGCGACTGAAATTCGAAGAGCTATTTTATAATCAATTGCGCTTGATCAAGCAGAATTTGATTCGGAAAGTAGCCTTTCCGGGGCAAGTATTTTCTTCCGCTGCGCTACTCACAAGGTTCTACCAGGAACATATGCCATTCGAATTAACGAATGCACAGAAGCAGGTGATTCGGGAGATTTTTGCGGACATGCGATCAGGAAAGCAGATGAACCGTTTATTGCAAGGGGATGTGGGATCAGGAAAGACGATTGTTGCCTTTATATCGATGCTTTTGGCGATCGACAATGGGGCACAGACGTGTTTGATGGCGCCTACGGAGATTTTAGCGGATCAACATTACCAAGGACTGAAGCAATTTGCGGATTTATTAGGTATTACGATTGCGAAGCTGACCGGTTCGGTTAAGAAGAAAGACCGCGTGGGATTACACGAAGATTTGCAGTCTGGTAAATTGCAGATTTTAGTGGGTACACACGCTTTATTCGAGGATTCTGTTCAGTTTAAGAATTTAGGGATGTGCATCATTGATGAGCAGCACCGGTTTGGGGTAGCGCAGCGTGCGAAGCTTTGGGATAAGAATAAGGAGTTCCATCCGCATATTTTAGTCATGACGGCGACCCCTATTCCAAGGACCTTGGCGATGACGCTTTACGGAGATTTAGATATTTCGATAATTAACGAATTACCTGTGGGTCGCAAGCCCATTCAGACCACACATCGCTACGACAGCCACCGATTACAGGTCTTTGGATTCATCCAAAACGAGCTAAGCAAAGGCCGACAAATCTATATTGTGTATCCGCTGATCGAAGAATCCGAGAAAATGGACTTCAAGGACTTGATGGATGGATATGAGAGTATTTCGCGTGCATTCCCGGAGGTACCTTTGGGAATCTTACATGGCAAGATGAAACCTGCTGATAAGGATATTGAGATGGCGCGTTTTGTGAAAAATGAGACTAAAATCATGGTCGCGACTACGGTAATTGAAGTAGGGGTGAACGTACCTAATGCTTCCATCATGATTATTGAAAGCGCGGAGAGATTCGGATTATCGCAATTGCACCAACTCAGAGGTCGCGTCGGAAGAGGGGCAGAACAAAGTTATTGCATCTTAATGACCGGCTATAAGATCTCTGCGGATACTAAAAAACGCATTGATACGATGGTTAAAACCAATAATGGTTTTGAAATTGCAGAGGTTGATTTACAATTACGAGGTCCCGGAGATATCACGGGTACACGCCAAAGTGGCGCGATCGACTTGATGATCGCAGACCTCGCAAAAGATGGCGAAATACTAAAGGTTGCCCGCGAAACAGCCCAAAAAATCTTAGAGGAGGATCCGAATCTAGAAAAGCCAGGCTACCAAATGATCCGCGAGCAAGTCCGCTCTCAGCGAAAAGACACCACGAACTGGGCGAGAATTTCTTAATTCAAATTAGGGTCGTCTGGATAGGTGGAGAGTACTCTGAAATCCCCTCCTTTGGCAAACATAATCTTACGCCACAAACGCTCATGAGCCTCATCAAACACTAATTTATCATTTCCCGGATGCAAAATCCACGCATTTGATTTCACTTCGCGCTCTAGCTGACCCGCTCCCCAACCCGAATAGCCAATAAAGAATTTGATTTCATCGAATCCGATCTCCCCTGCCACCACTTTATCGATGGCGACCTCAAAACTTCCAGACCAATAAATACCCGGCCCTATCAATACGCCATCCGGAATTAAATCAGGCCTGCGGTGCACAAACTGCATAATCGTGGGATCTACCGGCCCGCCAGAATACAAAGGGACATCCTCTAGCACCTTCTCATCCACAAAAGAATCGAACACAATTTCCTGCTTGTTATTCAGCACTAAACCGAAAGAATGTGCATTCGTATGCTCGCAAAGTAAAATAACCGAACGATGAAAAGAGGGGTCCTCTAAGAAGGGCTCGGCTAATAAAAGCATGCCTGGTTCTAAATCCTCCACAGAATAATTCGGGTGCATAGCGCAGAAATTAGTAATTTTGAGAGATGATGACTCAGCTCTTTCTTTCTTTAGGCGGCAATCTAGGAAATACCCGGGAAATTTTTGAGGGTGCCTACCCGCTAATTGAAAAAAAAATTGGAAAAATCTCCGTTTACTCATCCATCTACCAAACAGAGGCCTGGGGGCCCATTCCGCAAGCTGACTTTTTAAACCAAGTTTTACTCGTCAATACACCACTAAAAGCGGAGGCCTGTTTAGCAGAAATGTTAGAAATTGAACGCGAATTCGGTAGAGAGCGCAAAGAACGTTGGGGGCCTAGAACACTCGATTTAGATATTCTCTATTATGGAGATCAGGTCATCGCAGAATCCGATTTAAGCATCCCACATCCACGTATTGCAGAGCGAAAGTTTATCTTGACGCCTTTGGCAGAAATAGCACCCACTTTTTCAGATCCTGCATCGCGCAAAACCATGGTAACACTTCTAGCTGATTGCACAGATAAAAGCCAGGTTAATCGTTCTGTTTAGGAAATTTCCAGCTTTTCGAAGTAATGCGTTCATAGAACTTTTCGTACAAGGGCAAGATCTTAACGATGTCAAATTCCTTCGCCCGAGCTAACGCATTTGCCTTCATTTGATCGTGTAATTTTGAATCTGATAACATTTTAATCGCGTTCGCTGCCATGTCTTTCACATCCCCTATTTCACTCACATAACCAGTAACACCGTGAATATTCACCTCAGGAATACCGCCGGCATTCGATGAAATAATAGGTACTTCGCAGGCCATCGCTTCTAATGCAGCTAGACCAAAACTCTCCTTTTCTGATGTTAGTAAAAACAAATCTGCTAACGATAATGCCTCCTCTATTCCATCCATCTTCCCTAAAAAACGAACATCGCACTGCACCTCTAATTCACGGCACAAAGCTTCGATCCCTGAACGTTCCGGACCATCACCGATTAAGACTAATTTAGCGGGAATCTTCTTGCGAACGATGGCAAAGACTCGGACAATGTCCTCAATTCGCTTCACCTTACGGAAGTTCGAAGTATGCATCAATAGCTTCTCCCCATTCGGACAAAGCGATTTCTTAAAGTGTTCATGCGGACGTTTTTGGAAACGCTGTAAATCGATAAAATTAGGAATTACCTCGATGTGACTTAAAATCTCGAACTCATCATAGGTGTCATTCTTCAAACTCTCAGACACCGCCGTCACGCCATCCGATTCATTAATCGAGAACGTAACCACCGGTTCAAATGATGGATCACGCCCTACTAAAGTAATATCTGTTCCGTGCAAAGTCGTAATGACTGGCACGTGAATACCTTTGTATTTTAAAATTTGCTTCGCTAAATAGGCAGCAGACGCGTGGGGAATTGCATAATGCACGTGGATTAAATCCAACTTCTCATTGATCGTCACATCCACCATTTTACTAGCTAAGGCTGACTCATAAGGCAAATATTCAAACAGAGGATAGGAGGCTACAGAAACCTCATGGTAGAAGATATTCTCCGAGAAAATGTCCAATCGAGGGGGTTGTGTATAGGTGATAAAATGGACTTCATGACCAGCCAAGGCCAAAGCTTTGCCCAGTTCTGTTGCCACCACACCACTTCCGCCATACGTCGGATAACAAACGATCCCTATTTTCATGCCTTAAATTTAGCTGAAAGAATGTAAATTTGTATTAAACAACAGATATCCTTTGAAAAATCTCGTCTTATTTGCGTCTGGTTCGGGTTCTAATGCCGAAAATATCATCGAACATTTCAAAGGATCCGATCAGGTTCAAATCACCCACATTTACTGCAATAACCCTTCAGCGGGGATTATTCAGCGAGCGGAGCGATTAGGCGTGCCGTGCCGCGTTTTTGACCGAGAATCTTATAAGAACGGAACGGTGTTGAAAGAAGTTCAATCCTTACGGACGGATTGGATTATTTTGGCTGGATTCTTGTGGTTGATTCCGGTGGAATTTGTAAGAGCATTCCCGCAACGCATTGTGAATATTCACCCGGCGCTATTGCCTAAATTTGGCGGAAAAGGAATGTATGGCCATTTCGTGCATGAAGCTGTCGTAGCGGCGGGAGAAAAAGAATCCGGAATCACGATTCATTATGTAAACGAGCATTACGACGAAGGTGCGACGATCTTCCAGAGTTCGTTCCCGGTTTTACCGAGTGATACTCCAGAAGATGTCGCAAAAAAAGGCCAAGTTTTAGAGCACCGGGATTTCCCCAGAGTCATCGAATCGCTTGTTTTACCAGCCTCCTCCTAATACGCGATTTACTTAATTTTGTTAGTGGTTCAGGAATTTATTCAGAATTTTGATTAAGTCTACTTAGTTAGGTCTCCCACCATGTTGTTTGTAGGAGCTGTTTTTATTTTTATTTTTTACCGTATCTGCCCATTCCATATTCGGCGATTTAGGTTGGTATTTGGGTGTTTGTATTGAAGGTTTAATTTCTTTTTCCTCCACCGTATGCTGCAAATTTACTTTTTCAGTTAAAGTCGGATTTATCTGATTCTTATAGTTTTTCCCTTGGCTATAGCCAAAAAAAGCGATACAGATAAACATAGACGCCAAAACGCATGTTTTCATAACGAAATAATTTACCTGTGCGCGAAGCACAGATGACAAGAAGATTTAATGATTTTGTTTCAATAAAGCAGGCAAAAAATTAAGCCAGCCGGGGAGGGGGACTCACTTGTTCGAGGAGCACGTTTAATTCAGACTCAGAGGTAGGAGGCAGGTCTTTAGAACTAAAGAAGCGACCTACTTTAATTTGGTCAATGACTAGAGCACTTTCATCACTCGCAAAAAAATCGTCAGGAACATCTTCTTCCATAGAATCTTCTAATGCTAATTCTTGAGAAGTAGCCATTTCTTCTTTTTCACGTAGCTGATATATGGCTAATGAAACGCCATCTTTCAGTAGCAGACAAAACACGAACAAGAAGTAAATGAAGATTCCTCTCATCAGAATCTATTCTTTAATCTCCTCGTAGGGAACATAATCACCCCCCACATCATCCGTTTTAGGTTTCGATTTAGGCGGCACATAATCCACATCTATCGACCCTTCTTTACGTGCTTTCGAAGCTGTTTGTTTCGAGCGAATATCTTGCTCAGACATCTTTTTATGCACCTGAGTGATCACATAGCCCTTCATCAAAAAACGAAGTAGCGGAATAACCACATAAATCATAACCAAGATGATCGCAATAAGTTTTAACATCTTATCTACTTAGATATAAATTTCGTTCACCATATACCTTGCGGAAGAAATCGTCTTTCAAATCATCGATGAAATAGATTGCTTCACCCGTCGACTTCATTTCAGGCCCTAATTCCATATTTACGTTCGGGAATTTAGAGAAAGAGAATACCGGGATCTTAATCGCGTATCCTTTTTTCACCGGTTTGAAATTAAAATCTTTTACTTTTTTGTCTCCTAGCATCACTTTCGTTGCGTAGTTCACATAAGGCTCTTGGTAAGCCTTGCAGATGAAAGGAACGGTACGAGAGGCGCGAGGGTTCGCTTCGATGATGTACACCACTTCGTCTTTTACGGCGAACTGGATGTTCAATAGACCTTTGGTCTTCAAAGCCACCGCAATTTTACGCGTGTGGTCTTCGATTTGCTTGATCACGTTATCCGATAAATCGAATGGAGGTAATACCGAGTGGGAATCCCCTGAGTGGATACCCGCCGGCTCGATGTGCTCCATCAATCCGATAATATAAACGTCCTCTCCGTCACAGATAGCATCTGCCTCCGCCTCAATCGCGTTCTCTAAGAAGTGATCTAATAAAATTTTATTACCTGGGATATCGCGTAAGATATCTACCACGTGTTGCTCTAATTCTTGTTCGTTGATCACGATTTTCATCGATTGACCTCCCAATACATACGAAGGACGCACAAGCAATGGATAACCTAATTCGCGACCTAAAACTACCGCATTATCCGCATCTTCGCATACCCCAAATTTCGGGTACGGAATACCTAAGTCTTTCAACAAGCTAGAGAATGCACCGCGGTCTTCCGCTAAATCTAGGGCTTCGAACGAAGTACCTAGGATTTTGATGCCGTATTTCGAGAGTTTCTCGGCTAATTTCAAGGCTGTCTGGCCTCCTAATTGAACGATTACGCCCTCCGGTTTTTCGTGTTGGATGATATCGTATACGTGCTCCCAGAATACGGGTTCGAAGTATAATTTATCTGCGATGTCAAAGTCTGTTGAAACCGTCTCAGGATTCGAGTTGATCATAATCGTCTCGTACCCTGCTTCCTTCGCCGCCAAAACACCGTGTACACAGGAGTAGTCAAACTCAATTCCTTGTCCGATGCGGTTTGGTCCAGAACCTAAAACCACTACTTTTTTCTTCGTCGAAGATACCGATTCGTTATCTAAAACAGCCGACGCTCCTTCTTGACCAAAAGTCGAGTAGTAGTACGGTGTCTTCGCTTCAAACTCTGCCGCACAGGTATCTACACATTTGTAAATACGCTTGATACCTACCGCATTACGCTTATCGTACACCTCTGACTCTAGGCAACGCAGTGTATGGGCGATTTGGCGATCTGCAAAACCTTTGTGCTTCGCTTCCTCTAAAAGAACGGTAGGAATTGTGTGGATCGAGAATTTCTCCATCTCTTTCTCCACGCGCACTAGATCCTCGATTTGGTTCAAGAACCACTTGTTGATCTTCGTTAATTGCTGAATCGTTTTGAAGGAAATGCCCATTTTAAAGGCATCGTAAATATGGAATAAACGATTCCAAGACGGATTTGCTAACGAATATAAAATCGCATCTTGATCGCGTAATTCTTTTCCATCTGCACCCATTCCATTACGCTTAATCTCTAACGATTGACACGCTTTTTGTAAGGCTTCTTGGAAATTACGGCCGATACCCATGGTCTCACCCACTGATTTCATTTGCAAGCCTAAGGTACGATCAGCCCCTTTAAATTTATCGAAGTTCCAACGCGGCACTTTCACGATCACGTAGTCTAACGCCGGCTCGAAATAAGCAGACGTCGTCCCCGTAATCGCATTCGTTAATTCATCTAAGTTAAATCCGATTGCCATTTTAGCAGCAATCTTCGCAATTGGATATCCGGTTGCTTTAGAGGCCAAAGCCGAAGAGCGAGACACCCGCGGATTAACTTCAATCGCGATAATCTCATCTGTCTCCGGATTCAAAGAGAACTGTACATTACATCCCCCTGAAAACTGACCAATGGCGTTCATCATCTTGATGGCCATATCGCGCATACGTTGGTAGATTGTATCTGGAAGCGTCATCGCTGGCGCCACCGTAATCGAATCCCCCGTGTGGATACCCATCGGATCGAAATTTTCGATCGAACAGATGATAATCACGTTTCCTAAATTATCGCGCAATAGTTCTAATTCATATTCTTGCCAACCCATGATGGATTGCTCTACTAACACTTCGTGTGTAGGGGAAGCGTGCAAACCTTTGTTTAAGGCAGCATCGAAATCCTTGGGATCATGCACGAAACCACCGCCCGTTCCACCTAAGGTGAACGATGGGCGAATAACTAAGGGGAAACCTGTCTCTTGTGCAATCTCTTTTCCTTCTAGGAACGAACGTGCCGTACGTCCTTTACAAACACCCACCCCGATTTCGATCATCTTCAATCGGAATTTCTCGCGATCCTCTGTCGTCTCGATGGCTTTGATATCCACCCCGATGATTCGAACCCCATACTTTTCCCAAATCCCCGCCGCATCGCAGTCAATCGCTAAGTTCAAGGCAGTTTGACCACCCATGGTAGGTAAAACCGCATCTACTTTGTGATTTTCTAAAATATGAATGATCGACGCTTTCTCTAAAGGCTTCAAATACACGTGATCCGCGTTCATCGGATCAGTCATGATTGTCGCTGGATTTGAGTTAATCAAGATCACCTCAATGCCTTCTTCCCGTAAGGAGCGGGCGGCTTGGGAACCAGAGTAGTCAAATTCACAAGCTTGACCAATCACAATAGGACCAGAACCAATAATGAGGACGGATTTAATCGAGGGATCTTTAGGCACAGGGGGTATAAATTAAAAGCTGAATGTATAGGTCTTTTTGGATGCTTTTGGTTAAGCTCCAAAATTGTGCAAAGTTAGCGTTTTAGGGTCGATTTGCAAAATAAAAAAGAGACTTTTGTGTAGGTGAGGCAGAACCCAAAATTTCCCTTATTTTTGACAACAAATTGTAGAAATCGTGATAAAAATACTCGTTGCTTTTGATGAAAACCGGGTCATTGGAAAAAACAATGAACTGATTTGGCATTTGCCGGCGGATCTGAAAAGATTCAAGGCCTTAACCACCGGTCACGTGATCATCATGGGGCGCAAAACCTATGACTCCATAGGCAAGCCCCTTCCGAATAGAACTACCATCGTCATTTCGCGCTCACCTGGCCTACAAATCGAGGGTGTCATCTGCACCACTTCCATCGAAGAGGCCATCTTAAAGGCGAAATCGCTCAGCCGTGAAGACATTTTCATTGTGGGAGGCGCAGAAATTTATGCCCTTTCTCTAGCGGTAGCAGATCAGATTTTAGTCACACAATTGCATGATATTTTCGAGGGAGATGCTTTTTTCCCAGAGATTCACCCGGATCAATGGACCGTCACCGAAAAGGAACGGGGCGTGACCGATGAGAAAAACACTTACCAATACAGCTATTTGACCTACAGCAGAAAATGATCCGCAAAATCGACTTAAGTGCCGAAGCGATTTCGATCGACCCCTACTACCAATTCTTGCAGGATCCGGTGGCTGGAGGCATTTGTCTGTTTATAGGTACCATCAGAAATAAGAATCTAGGAAAAGACGTCAAGGCCTTAACGATGGAAGCCTACCCTCCTATGGCTTTGAAGCAAATCGAATTATTGTGTGATCAAGCAGCCGAAAAGTGGCCCGTCGAGCGAATAGCCTTAGTACACAGAACTGGACCGTTGGAAATTGGAGATATTGCCGTACTCATAGGAGTGACTTCCGTCCATAGAGCAGAAGCCTTCAAAGCCTGTGAATGGTTAATTGATACCTTGAAAAAGGACGTACCTATTTGGAAAAATGAATTCTACGAGGACGGCTCCTCGTGGTTAGTTCCCCATCCCTGAGACCATCAGGCTGCAGCCACGCATCTCGGAATTATCGAAGCGGCCTAATACTTTAAATCGGATTCCATCGTCTTCTAACGACCCTAAATCCCGTGTTTCGATAAAGGAACAAGAATCGATATTTCCCAAATCCGCCACTTTTATCCCCCCCGTTTTATGCGGCTGAGTCACTAAAGCAAACGGATCGCTCACCTCCCGCAAACATACTCGCATCGTATAGGCTGGGGTAAAAATCCCCTGAGATTTAGCATAGCCTTGCGAAAACAACTCGGTCATTCCGTATTCTGAGGCGATCGAATCGAGTCCCAATTTCTCCTGCAAATAGGCATGCACTTTATCGCGAATCCACTCCTCACGACGACCTTTCATTCCGCCCGTCTCCATCACGATCAAACGATCCTTGTGCTCTTGTAAAAAAGATAAATCAATACCTGAATCCACTAAATCCAACAAACCAAAGGTCACGCCCATCAGCCAAACTTTTTTGTCTGTTGCCAAGGCTTCCCGCAAAGCTTGCACTAGTGAAGCGTACTGATTCAAATAAAAGCCAGATAACTCAGAGCCGGATACCTTGATGAAATGATCCATCATAAAGACTAGAGAGGAAGTAGAACGCTCTAAATACGATGGCAACAAGGCAAAAATATGGTAATCACTCAAAGGCCCATATTCCCGCTCAAAGGCGATTTTCGAAATTTGCTGGTAGAATTCGGGGTCACAAACGGGGTGTTTGGAGGGGATTTGACCTGTGGTACCAGAGCTTTCAAAAGAGAATAAGACCGGCTGCGAACCCGTTAAAATCGAGTGACTTTTAAATAATTCAATGGGCAAATAAGGAATCATCGTCCAATGCTCCACCTTTTCCGGTGAAACACCTGACATTTGCACATATTGCTGATAAAGCGGATTATGTGCTACTTGAAAGCGAAACACGTCTAGAGCAAGCGCCTCAAAATCCGATTCTTGACATTGCAAGACTCGTCTTTTTAAACTTTCCCGTTCTTTCGCGATCAATTGATCCATTTGATTTTACTTGATGTAGCACAAAATTAACTCAAATCATTAACTTTACTGTCGAAAATTAGATGATTCCATGCGGAAAATTGTTGGAGTTTTAGCCATTGTATTGCTCGGTCTAGGTGCTTGTGTGCAAGAACCTACGTTTAGTTCTACGCCCGCCATCCAATTCAAATCAATAAAAAAGATTACGAAAACGAGTAATGATGGTTTTGGCGGAACAGTAAAAATCGACTCGGTGATCATGAGTATCAATTTTCAAGATGCAGAAGGGGATTTAGGATTGACAGAGTCGCAATTAAAATCAGATGTGAAATACAAGGATTTTCGCAACTTTGAAGTGGCTGTTTTACTTAGAAAGAATGGGGTATTTATTCCGATTACCTTTAGACCTGCGCTAGGCGGTTTGATGAATTTTAATTTTAAACCTAATCAAAAACCAGGCCCTATCGAGGGAAGCATTGATTATTCTACCCAGTTCGTTTATGCGTTCTACAAAGGCTATAGCCCAGAGTTTACCCCTAAAAACGACACCTTGAAATTCAAGATTTTTATTCGGGACAATGCATTTAATCAAAGTAATACGATAGAAACGGATCCCATTATCATCTTTCAAGACTAAAGACTCTTTAATTTTCGATAGATCTCAGGCTGAAGGCGGTAGGTAAACATCCGTTGATCTTGCTCATCTAATTGAATATCCAATATTTCTTGATTCACAAAAATCAACCCTAACATCTTCGTAAAGTTATCAATCAGCTTTGCTCTAAACTGACGTTGCGATTCTGGTGAACTTTTGTGTTTGCCAAAGAAGGCAATAATCTGATGCCCGTTCACAAAACCTTGTTCGTAATTCAATATCAAAAAATCAAGAAACAGGCGCTCATTTGCCCCAAGCATAAATCGAATAGACTTCTTCAATCTATTCCGCCTAACTCGCCTGAAAATTTCAATGGCGAGTCCAATGAACAAGCCGCACCCTAAAACAATCAGTAAGTTAGAAAAATCCTCTACCCAAGAACCCTGATCTAAAGTGCCTACGTATTCAGATTCGCTTAATAACTTTTCTACAGAAGCAACAGAAAACCCGGTCTCCTCTACTGAGGTTTTGACTAGGTTATTTGACCAGATTAACGAATCCCCACTTACGTGCATGTAGGTTTCAGAATCATCCCCGCGATTCGCATTCAAGTAAATTCGGTGAGGATTTTTCCATTGATACACCTTAAAGTCGTCATCCACATCAACAAACAACATGGTGTCGTAAGCAAAGTCCTTATTAGGCTTATCAGAAATAATAAAGTACCTCCCATTAAAGACGAATGGTTTCGTTTCTTTCGAGTCGAGGAAGTTTAAAACGAGGGGCAATTTAATTTCCCCTAAGCGAGTAAAACGTTGATTAAAGAAATCAAATTCATATATACCGTAATCGCGGTTGTAGGCGGTTTTCTTTTCGGTATCATTCATTTCTACCGTACTCAGCAAGTAGAATCGGTCTTTCTTGGGGGAATAACCGGCCATTCCATCAAAAATGGAAGCGGGTACATCACCCTCGGCAGCGATGCTTAACCATTCTTTGGCAATGAAATCAAATTTTGTGATGACATTCGTCGATTTCCAAAAACCATATCCACCAAACGAATAAATCTCATCGCCACGCATAAAAACGCTATTCTTGCAATTAGCCCCTCTAAAAAAGGTTTGATCAATACGCGTCAAAGTCCAGGTAGACTTATCTAGTTTGTACAACTGACCCGTACAATGAATGGTTAAATAAAAAGTAGATGTTTGATTAATTCGAAACTCATGGACACCTTCTGAGGTCGGCAAGATAGCATTATAATCTACATTGACAGCCTTAATGGTATCTAACATCATCCACCCTTTCTCCGCTGTAAAACGCTCGATGGTATGTGCTTTAACGTGCAATCGCAAATAATTAGTTGACTTATCCTCCTGCCATTTGATGTACTGTGCCATCCCTTTTGAGGTAAAAAGAAGACACAGAAAGAGGAACAGACTTGCTTTTTTTAGCATTTGATTGTGATTGCGTCCCCAAAATTAACTAATTTTGTAAATTAACAAGGTTTATTAGCATTCCACGCATGACATTACACAGAGAAGGACGAACACTATTACTCACTTCATTACTTATCGTATTAGGTATTAATGGCCTGGTTGCGTATTTCTTCCCTGAAAATGTTTATTTGAGAGAGGCTATCGTTGTTATCACCGCCTTGTTTTACCTGATTATCTTACAATTTTTTCGTGTTCCAAAGCGTCACACCGAGCTGAACCCTAAACATATCATCGCTCCGGCTGATGGTAAAGTAGTGGTTATCGAGGAGACCGTCGAAACCGAGTATTTCAACGGACCACGCCGCCAGATTTCGATCTTTATGTCACCTATCAATGTGCACATTAACTTCAATCCAATCTCTGGAATCGTGTCCTATTTCAAATACCATCCAGGCAAATTCTTAGTGGCTTGGCATCCTAAATCCAGTACCGAGAACGAGCGTACGACCTACGTAGTAAAGCATGAAAATGGCACGGAAGTACTATTCCGTCAGATTGCGGGGGCTTTAGCGAAACGTATTTGCTGGTATGCGAAAGAAGGGGATGCTGTCGTACAGGGGACGGAATTTGGCTTTATTAAATTTGGTAGTCGCATCGACATCTACTTGCCTTTAGACGCAGAAATCTGTGTTAATCTAGACGACAAACCAGTAGGCGGCGAAACAGTGATCGCTAAATTAGCCTAGGACCACGTAATCCAAGACTCCTCAATTAATCTAATTATTTTCTCCAGACCTTGCTGATCCACTTCAGAAAAGTCCGCTAAGTGATCTGAATCTAGATCGAAAACGAGTACAACCTCCCCATTCACGATCGCAGGCAATACGATCTCCGATTTCGACGCGGATGCGCAGGCAATGTGGCCAGGGAATTCCTCCACATCGGGTACTAAAATCGTTTGTTTCGTTGTGTACGCGTGTCCACAAACTCCCTTATGAAAAGGAATTCTAGTACAAGCCACTGGACCCTGAAATGGCCCTAAGACTAATTGATTTTCTTTCGTTAAGTAGAAGCCCACCCAGAAAAAACCAAATACCTCGTGCACCGCAGCTGCGATATTCGCGAGGTTCGCGTATTTATCTGTTTCGCCCGCTAGGAGTGATTGAATTTGGGGATATAATGACGCGTATTTTTCCTCGCGGGTTCCGTCTATTTTTACTAAATCCTCTGCCATCTTATGCGAAATAACGTTGTAACCAAGTGGTATTTGCTGCTTGCAACCAACCTGCGCGGTAAGCACCGAGCGATTCGGTTTGTAAAGGGATAATCTGAGTGGATGGCGCTAACAAGGGGTTATTTTTCAAAGCCGTTAAAGGGATCAATGTCAGCTCGTCCCCTTCCACCACAGCCATGCTGCGATCGAAGAAGTCGATTCCTAAATTTGCTCCCATCTCCTTAAACCAGCGAGTCGAGGCATCAATCGAACAACCGGACGCTGCATTCACCGTTTCGTCCACCGCTATGACGATCACTTGCTGAAAGCGAATCTCGAAAGAGGCGTTCAATCCTGCTCCGTGTGCTGCCCATTGGGTTAAGGCAGGTGCTAGGTATTGCTCAATCGCTTGGATTTCCGAAACAGTAAATTTACGGTTCGCCTGGTAGACCCATACGCGGGAATCATCGGGCATTTGTTCAATGGGTAAATACATAATATTACATGGATTGCTGCACTAACTCAGCTAAATCTACTACTTGGATGTGTTTTTCTTTGCCTACTTTATTTAATCCGTCTTGGACCATGACCATGCAGAATGGACAAGCTAAGGCCACTTTGGTGACTCCTGAATCGACCATTTCTTGCACTCTTTTCACCTGCACATCTTCGCCGCCCGCTTCCGGCTCTTTGAATACTTGTGCGCCGCCTGCTCCGCAGCATAAGCCTTTTGTTCTACAACTTTTCAGCTCAACTAAATCCTTCTTTAATCCAGAAATAATCTCCCGCGGTGCTTCATAAATCCCATTTGCCCTTCCTAAATAGCAGGAATCATGGTAGGCTACTTGTTCTAAAGTGGAGCCATCGGAGGCCTTCACTTTACCGGAGCTGATTAATTCTGCCAAAAGCTGGCTGTGGTGAATCACCTCATAATTCCCACCTAAGGTAGGGTATTCATTCTTTAGCGTATTAAAACAATGCGGACAGGCCGTTACAATTTTCTTCACCGCATACAGATTCAAGACCTCGATGTTAGACATCGCCTGCATTTGGAATAAAAACTCATTCCCTGCCCTTCTTGCCGGATCTCCAGTACACGATTCTTCTGTGCCTAAAACGGCAAAGCTGATGCCTACTTTTTGCAAAATCTCTGCAAGAGCTCTCGTCACTTTCTTATGGCGGTCATCAAAAGAACCCGCACAACCTACCCAAAAAAGAAATTCTGGCTGCTCCCCCGCTGCGGCGAACTCAGCCATCGTTTTAATCGTCTCCATTATTTCTTTTGTTGTTCCCGCATTTGCGAAACCGTTAATCGACTTCCATCTTCACTCCAGCCTGGAGGCCCGAAAATATACCCTAAAACACCTTTCATGCTTTTAGCGTTGGCCACATCTTTGACCATCTGTACCCATTCATAAAAGGCAATTTTCGCTGGATTGTAGCTTTCAATTTGTTTCGTTAATCCATAAGAAGGCCGCTGATTTTCTGTAACAAAGGATCCAAACATTCGATCCCAAATAATTAGCACCCCCGCATAATTCGTATCTAAATAATCTAAATCCGTCCCGTGGTGCACGCGGTGATGCGACGGAGTATTCAAGATATATTCGAACCAACGCGGCATCTTGTTAATCAATTCCGTGTGAATCCAATATTGATATAGCAAACTAGTTTGTTGGAAGAACATCACGATAAAAGGATGAAC
>CAJCBY010000499.1 GCA_903960725.1 uncultured Cytophagaceae bacterium
GAAGGTAGCTCGCGCGAGGTTAATTGCTTTGCGTGTTTTGCAAGGTTAGCAACGCCGGAAGCGTAAGAAGATGCGATTCCTGGGGTTAAAAAAGTTCCTAAAGGTAATTTATCTAATTCCGATGCCAGCAAATCAAGGAAGCCCGCGTCTTTTTTCTGTAAAATTAGAAGGCCAGGATTGGTACAAAATTGACCTACACCTAAGCAAACGGAACCAGCAAGTCCGGCTGCAAGAGCAGATGGGTTTTCGGCAATTTTGTTTGATAATAAAATGACGGGATTCACACTACCCATTTCTGCATAAACAGGAATTGGTTGAGGTCTGCGAACTGCTAGGTCGTATAAAGCTTTTCCACCTCGGTACGAACCTGTGAAACCTACTGCCTGAATAGCTGGGTGTTGCACTAAATGAGAACCCACCTCGTTCGATGAACCGTGAATCAAAGCGAAAACGCCGGCTGGTAAGCCGCAAGAAGCGACTGCTTTAGAAATCGCTGAGCCGACTAAATCCCCCGTTTTAGGATGTGCTGGGTGCGCCTTGAAGATAACAGGACAACCCGCAGCTAGGGCCGAAATCGTATCGCCACCTGCTACCGAAAAGGCTAAAGGAAAGTTGCTAGCTCCGAAAACAGCGACAGGACCTAAAGGGATTTGGGTTTGAAATAGATCCGGTTTAGGTAGCGGTGCACGGTCTGGCTGGGCGGGGTCGTGGATTTCTTTTTTCCAAGATGGGTTAGAGATAAAGTCTGCAAAGGCTTGGATTTGACCTGTGGTGCGACCTCTTTCTCCTGTAATTCTAGCTTCTGGCAGGTTTGATTCTGCGCAGGCGCTTTGGATTAATTCATCACCTAAGGCCATTATTTCGCGAGAAATGGCTACAAGGAAAGCAGCGCGATCCGAATCCGAAATGCGGCGATAAATAGGAAATGCTGCTTTTGCGACAGCAATGGCTGAGTCGATTTCTTGGATCGTGGCGTCTTTATAATTCATTAGGCAACGGTTTGAATAAGGGTTCCAATAGGTTCAATAGTAATGTGGACGATATCTCCGGATTGCAAGGTAAACGGCGGATCTGGGACGATGCAAGTGCCTGTCATCAAATAAACTCCCGTTGGAAAGGACATTTCGCGGGTCAAATAGTCGACTAATTCGGCGTGTGAGCGCTTCATTTGCGAGATTTGGGTGTCTCCATTAAAAACACTATTACCATTTCGGATGATTTCCATCGAGATAACGGTTGTGGGTTCCAAAGGCTTTTCCGTCACTAAAAGGCAGGGGCCGAGACCGGCGGATGCGTCATAAACTTTGGCTTGAGGCAAATACAATGGGTTTTCGCCTTCGATATCCCTAGAACTCATATCATTACCGATGCTGTAGCCCGCTAATTCGCCGTGCTTATTGACAAAAAGTGTCAATTCTGGTTCGGGTACATTCCAAAAAGAATCTTTTCGAATGCGCACTTTTCCACCCGGACCCACGGAACGCAAGCGATTGCCTTTGTAGAATATTTCTGGTCTCTCAGCATCATATACCTTATCATAAAAGGTATGACCGCCGGATTCTTTGGACTCTTCCATCCGAGCCACTTTGCTGCGCAAATAAGTTACGCCTGCCGCCCAAATCTCTTGTGAATCGATGGGGCAGATTGGTGTTTCTATTTTGGCCTCCTGAAAATTCAGCGAAGCGCAATGTTGAAAAAGATGGGGTTGGTTAATGAACTCATCCCAATTTCCTGGAACCGAGCAAACCAGCCCTTGCTGATCCTGCACCTGAATTCCAGCTGAGGTTAAATAAATTTTATACGTTTTCATAGGTTGTCTAGTGAGGCATCAATCTCTGCCGCGTGGCGAGATGCATACCTCAATTCATAGGTACAAAGGTTATCAATTACCTGATTTACTATCGAAATCGGGTGTTTTTTACAAATTTTCATCACTTCATTCATCTGCGCATAGCTAAACTGAATGCTGCGAATTTTCATCGGCTCTTTCTCATAGATTTCCGCTTGCTCAAGCGCATCTATTGCACCCTCTTTATAGGCTTGAATCAGTCCTGGAACGCCTAGCAATGTTCCGCCAAAATACCGAACCACCGCCACCAAAATATAATGAAGGTTTTGGGAAAGAATCGTATTCAATATGGGCTTTCCTGCACTTCCGGATGGTTCTCCATCGTCATTGGATCTAGCTTCTTCTGGCGTAAATCCGAGTCGATAAGCATAACAAATGTGCCTTGCTTTCGGATGTGCCTCTTTTAAAGAAGCTAAATGGCTTTTGATTTCTTCCAAATCTTTCACCGGATATGCCCAACTGATGAATTTACTTCCTTTATCTTTGTAAAGTCCTTCAGCTGGTTTTGCGATCGTGAGATAAGAGTCGGGATTCAATGACATAAGGATAAATTTAGGCTAAGCGATGCACAATAACTATTATTTTTTGCGGATTTTATCAGGTCAATTACGTCAGATATTGATGTATGCGCGCTTAAAGCAGTGTTTTTCGCAGGAGAAGGATGAATTGGTTTTAGGTTTTGAACGCCAAAACGGCGATGATTTCTACATCAAATGCTCCCTCGGTCCTCAGTTTTCCAGCTTGCAATTCCCTGATTCCTTTCATCGTGCTGGTCGAAATTCCATCGA
>CAJCBY010000500.1 GCA_903960725.1 uncultured Cytophagaceae bacterium
CATTTTATTTACGTGGAATTTAGTCAACAGAAACTTCTCTGCACTCAGCTTATTATACGATAAATAGGGAACACCTAACGCCAAACGAATCCGAAGACTACGTAAATTCTTATGTAAATCGATGATGTAATCGAAATTATGGGCTTTTAATTCCTGAATAGTGGCGTCTAGGTCTTTGTCAAAATAATGGAATTGATCCACATAGGGATTCGCCTCTGAAACGGCTTTCATCGACGTCTTCGTCAAGAAATGAATCTGCACGCCAGGAATCTGCTGCTTCGCACAACGCAAGGCTGGGGAAGCTAAAACGATATCGCCAATGGCCGAGAAACGAATAAAAAGTAGCCGCATAGGTAAATTATGACTTTAAAGTTAATTCATCCCGGGAGAATTTCTAATGTTAATGTTTTATTTTAAATTTCGGTATGCAACGTAGAAACTTCATAAAAGGGGGCCTTTTGGCCTCATCCCTTTCTCTAAAATCGTCCTCATCGGCTTTAGCGCCTATCGAATTTACGCCCATCAGTCCAGAGGAACGTAAGATGCGCGTCGCAAAGGCACAAAAATTGATGGCTGAAAAGCAAATTCAGGCCATCATTTTAGATGCGGGGGTCAATATGAATTACTTCACGGGCATCAGCTGGTATCCATCGGAGCGGTCGATGCTCGCGGTCATTCCGGTGAAAGGAGAAATCAACTTTATCTGTCCGGCATTTGAAGAAGATCGATTTCTTGAACTAGCACCCACTGGAACTAAGGTGTCCATCTGGGAGGAAGACGAAAATCCATTTGCTTTGACCACCTGTGTCTTAAAAGGAATAGGTATAGATAAGGGCCAAATAGGTATCGACGAATTCTGTCGTTTTTTCATCTTCGATGGACTGAGAAAATCAGATGCAAGCTTTCAATTCGTGAGCGCAGACCCGATCACCATTCCTTGCCGTATCATTAAATCCCCCGCCGAAATTGCCCTAATGCAAAAAGCAAATGATGCGACCGCAAAAGCCATTCAGGCTGGAATTGCGGCTTTAACAATGGGTTGTACCCCACGCCAAATCTCCCAGAAAATTGCTCAGGCTCACACAGAGCAAGGAGTTGTGCCCGGTTTTGCATCGGTGACTTTTGGGGTGGCGACTTCATTTCCACATGGAAGTTCAAGAAAACAAATCTTAAAAACAGGGGATGTCGTGATGCTCGATTGTGGTTGTAGTGTTGGAGGATATGAATCAGATATAACAAGGACTGTTGTTTTTGGGGAGCCTAGTGCGAAGCAGAAACAGATCTGGGATCTAGAGAAGAAAGCTCAGCAGGCGGGATTTGAGGCAGCTAAATTAGGCGCTCCTGCCGAAAACGTGGATTTTGCCTCGCGCAAAGTATTAGTAGACGCAGGTTTTGGACCAGACTATAAATTACCTGGTCTACCACACCGTACTGGTCACGGTATCGGGATGAGCGGACATGAATGGGGGAATATGGTGCGCGGCAACAAGATGCCACTAGAAATCGGTATGTGTTTCAGTATTGAACCGACGATTGCAATACCAGGGGAATTTGGGGTGCGTTTAGAAGATTGTGCTTATATGACGGCTGATGGCCCTAAATGGTTCTCAAAACCTAGCCCATCCATCTCAGAGCCGTTTTAATTCCAAAACCTGATTCACACAAGACGGAATATCTCGATCATAATGACTGACGTATAGTAAGGTCATTTCTGAGTTTTCAGCTAAATAATCGAGCACCGACTTCAGATACTCCGTTTGAACGCGATCTAATCCTTGGCAGGGTTCATCGAGTATCAACAAGGATGGATTCTTTACTAAGGCACGCGTAATCAACACCATACGCTGCTCTCCACCCGATATCTGCAAAAAAGATCGCTCGGCTAAATGTGTAATACCCATCACCTGCATCCACTGATTCACTTGTGCGGTTTGCTCGTCAGATAATCGCTTAAATAAGCCTAACGTATCAAATAAACCGGACGCCACCACGGAGAAGCAAGAACCGCCTTCTTTAAAATACAAATGCAATTCCGGGCTCAAATACCCGATTTTTCGTTTAATATCCCAAATACTCTCCCCTGTTCCCCTTTTTCGATCAAACAAGGTAATATTCTGTGAGTAGGCTTGCGGATTATCTGCCGTTATCAAACTAATTAGGGTAGACTTGCCTGCCCCATTCGGACCTTTAATCGCCCAACGCTCCCCCCTTTTCACTTCCCAGCTGAAGTCGCTTAAGATCGTTTTTGTTCCATACTTAATCTGCACCTTTTCCATTTTCACAGCTGTTTCGAATGGGTCTATTATTCGCAGCAAAGGCGCTGGTTTTTCTGCAACATCTCCTGCAAATGGCAATTCAATCACTTGATCAATAAAATCAGGCACATCGCCCGGAGAGGAAATAAGAATGAAATGAGTTCCGCGCGCCTCTAAAGATAAAAGACCTTTTGTGAGAATTTCCCGGCCATTCACATCCAAACCCACGTATGGATTGTCCAAAATCAACCAATCTGGCTGGTAGGCAAGTGATTTCACAATTTGCAATCGCTTATTCTCGCCGTTTGACAATTGAATCAGCGGCCGTTTTAACAGCCCAGACAGCTCAAAAACCGACACCCAATCCCCAACTTCTAATCCAGCTAACTCCTCCTCTACCGTATAGGCATCCTCGCAATCAGAGGAATTGAAGCGTTGCTGTAGGTAAAACTCCGAAAGATTACTGCGGTTCTTGAATTGGTGTTGTTGCTCGACCAGCAGTACATAGGCTCTTTTATCCGGATTACGCGAAGAAAAAAAGACCTCCCCTGTCCGAAATAATCGTCCCGCTAAGGCTTTTGCTAAAGACGTCTTTCCCGATCCCATAGGCCCTACGATGGCCGTTTTTTGGCCAGATAGAATCTGAAAAGAGATCGAAGTAACAACGGGCTTTGCCCCTAAGGAGACCGAAACGTCTGAAATTTTAGCGAGGCAATTATCCAAGAATATTTCCTATTTTTAACAAAAATAAACCTATTCGATGAAAATAGGCGGGATTTCGTCGCAAAATTTAAACCGCAGGATATGATTTAAAAGATATATTCGTAAAATGTGTTCAGAAACCTATTCTTACCTATGAAAAATAACAACAACCCCTCACGCCGCCAGTTTTTGGCAGCCGGCTCCATGGCCTCTTTAGGCCTTTTATGGGCATCGAATTCCTCCTTTAATTTCGCGAAACCGAACTCCGTTTTTGGTGGTGTTCAAATAGGCGCGATTACGTATTCCTACCGCGGTATGCCGGGGGATATCAAGCAAATCATTCAATACTGTTCGGATTCAGGTGTTTCTGCCATTGAATTGATGGGTGATGCTGTCGAAGAGTATGCAGGCCGTCCCGTGAACCCAGTACCTATGCGTTGGACGCCAGGTCAACCTCGCCCTACCTTAACAGATGAACAACGTGCAGCCATGGCTCAATACCAAAAAGATGTTTCGGCCTGGAGAGAGTCTGTTTCCATGGATAAATTCAAGGAAGTGCGCAAAATGTTAGATGACGCAGGCATCTCTGTTTATGCCTATAAGCCGAATGCCTTTGGCGAGAAAAATTCGGATGCGGAGGTAGAATCAGCCTTAAAAGCAGCGAAGGTTTTAGGGGCCAAATCAGTTACCTTAGAATTACCTTCCGCAGCTCAGACACAGCGTTTAGGGGCTCTAGGAGAGAAACACAAGGTTTATTTTGGCTACCATACACATACACAAGTGAAGGATACGGTGTATGACGAGGCTTTGGCACAAAACAAATACAACTCCATCAACCTAGACGCAGGTCACTATATCGCTGTGGGAGCCCCTCACACGACCGAATCACTGGTAGCGTTCATCGAGGCAAAACACGATCGCATCACAAGCATGCACATCAAAGACCGTACGTCGAAGGAGCACGGTGCTGGAAACCTAGCTTGGGGCAAAGGCGACACCCCATTGAAAGAGATTTTAACCTTAATGAAAAAAAATAAATACAAATTCCCGGCGACTGTCGAACTAGAATACGAAGTTCCAGCGGGTTCTACTGCGGTAGAAGAAGTGAAGAAGTGCGTGGCCTATGCTAAGAATATACTAGCTTAAGTTTACACTCTTGTAAAAAAGGCCGCTTCGAAATTCGAAGCGGCCTTTTTTTTATTTATACGCATCAATCGTTTCAATACTACCATCCGGTCGGTATTTCAACTCAGTCACTTTTATATTCCTCAAATGAGTTCTGCCCGATATCTCCACATCGTGGTAATACAGATACCATTTTCCATTCTGCTCCACAATCGAATGGTGATTTGTCCAACCTTTCACAGGTTTTAAGATAACTCCTTGGTAAGTAAACGGACCGTAAGGGCTTGATCCTGTCGCATAAGCGATGTTATGCGTGTCCCCTGTGGAATACGAGAAATAGTATTTTCCTTGGTATTGGTGAACGAAAGCGGCTTCGAAGAAACGGCGATCATGGTCTTCAGATAATAAAACCTTCCCCTGCGCATCTACAATTTGTACGTTGCGCGGCGCCTCAGCCATTTCTTTCATGTTTGCATCTAGACGTGCGACTTTTGCCATCAAGGCTGGTTGGCCATTCGCCGGTTGTGACTCATCTGTCGCACCATAGCTGCCTGACTTCCATCTTTGCAATTGTCCGCCCCAAATACCTCCAAAATACAGATAATGCGTTCCGTCTTTGTCCTTAAACACGCAAGGATCAATACTGAAAGAGCCCTTCATATAGTCCTTCTCAGCTTTAAAAGGCCCTTCTGGGTTCGGCGATGACGCTACTCCAATACGGAAAATACCCTCCTTGTCTTTGGCAGGAAAATACATGTAATAGGTCCCTTTTGATTCTGCTGCATCTGGCGCCCAAAGCATTTTCGATGCCCATGCCACGTCTTCTAATTTTAAAGCCACTCCGTGGTCCACCACAGGGCTTGCCGGTGTTTTTTGAGATAAAACATGGTAATCCCGCATCGCGAAGTGACTACCTAAATCATCTTCTTTTACACCCGCATCGATGTCATGCGATGGATAGATATAGATTTGGCCCTTAAATACGTGGGCTGATGGATCTGCCGTGAACATGTGCGAAACCAAAGGTTTCGATTGGGCTAGCGCTGTTAAACTGAAAAGGCTTAATGCGAGTATTTTTTTCATATTAAATCGTTTATGTTAAAAGGTCTTAATTGTTTATTTTTACTTCTATGAAACCGATCGAAACCGCTTTACTGTCTTTTGGAATGTCTGGCCGCGTTTTTCACGCCCCGTTCATCCAGCTTCATCCTGGATTCAATTTACAAGGATCTTGGGAGCGCTCCAAGAAAAATATCGAGATTGCCTACCCTGATTCAACCTCCTACGATTCAATGGATGCTGTATTAGCTGATTCAACCATTGAGTTAGTTATCGTAAATACACCCATCTACTCTCATTTCGAATATGCTACCGCTGCATTGAAGGCCAGAAAGCACATCGTGGTGGAGAAAGCGTTCACCTGTAATGCGGCTGAGGCTCAGTCACTCGTTGATTTAGCGAAAGAAGTGGATAAAAAGATTTTTGTCTACCAAAACCGCCGCTGGGATTCCGATTTCTTAACCCTCAAAAAGGTCCTTTCAGAAGGTTTATTAGGCGATATCGTAGAAGCTGAGTTTCATTTTGACCGCTACAATCCATTAATGTCCCCTAAGCGCCATAAAGAAGATGCTGGTCCAGGCGCGGGAATTGTGACAGATTTAGGGCCGCACTTAATTGATCAAGCTTTGCATTTATTTGGAAAACCTACGCATGTATTTGCAGATTTACGTAAGACCAGACCAAGGACTGAGGTCATCGACTTGTTCGAGATTCTGTTGTACTATCCAGCCTTACGCGTTCGCTTAAAAAGTGGTTATTACTTTAAAGAACCGATTCCTGCCTTCCAATTACATGGAACAAAAGGTAGTTTCATCAAAACTCGCTCCGATCGCCAAGAGGTCGATTTAGACAAAGGACACGTTCCAATGGGCGAAAACTGGGGACTAGATGCTCCGAGTGAATACGGTTTATTGCACGTGGACGGAAGCAGTCCGGAACGAGTTCCGTCTGAAAAAGGAAATTATATGGCTTTCTATGAAAATGTTTTTCAATCTTTGCGATTCGGAGAGGCACCTGCTGTACCGGGAGAAGATGGAATCGCCAGCATGCGTGTCATTGATGCCGCCTATGAAAGTCTAGACAAACAAGCCGTTATTACCTACTAAGATGGAATTATTCAATCAATTTGAGCCTGAATTAAGCAAAAAGATTCAACAAACAGGTGTCGTGCGTAAATTCCAAACGGACGAATATTTGATGAAAACAGGCCAGAGCATTCGTTCTGCCGTTTTAGTGACAAAAGGAATTGTCAAGGTTTTCAGAGAGGATGATGAGGGAAATGAAGTTTTTATGTATAATCTGCATCCTGGTGAAGCCTGCGCCATTTCCATGACCTGCGCTGCGAGGCAGTTATCTTCTCAGATTATGGCCAAAGCCCTGGTAGATACCGAAGTTATCGCCATACCCATTGAGTTAATGGACGAATGGGCAGCGAAATATAAATCCTGGTACCAATTCGTATTAGAGACTTATCGTTCTCGTTTCGAAGAATTACTAGATACCTTAGATCAAATCGCCTTTAGAAATCTGGACGAGCGCTTGCTTTGGTACTTAAAACAACACCAAAAAAGTCTTAAAACGAATATTTTGAAGGCGTCTTTCACGGACATCGCTCAAGAATTGAATTCGTCCCGCGAGGTTATCTCTCGCCTGATGAAGAAATTAGCAGAGAAAGGCTTCATCAAAATCAATAAAAATCAGATTGAGATTGTGGATTTGAAGGGACTGTGATTTACATCACGAACTAAGTCCCATTTTTGCGACAATTTGCAGGCCTAAATACAAAAGCATGCAAAAAATCGCCTTTATCATTCTATTCTTTTTCTTTTTCTCAACCTCTCTAGTAGCTCAACACCAAGAAATTCATTTGCCTCCGCACCTTTGGAAAGGCAAAAAAAGTGTGGCAGAAGACTCTACATCGTTGCTATTCGCATTTAAACATGGAAAAGTACACGGCAATCTCCGCTATTTTTTCATGGCTACAGAAAACCAGGGTCACCTGACTGATACCTATGCTAATGCTGCAGGTGGTGGTTTATTTTACGAAACAGCACCTTATAAAGGATTTCAATTCGGAGTGGGTGGTTATTTTATATATAACATCAATTCGTCTGATATGAGTAAAGTGGATCCATACACGCAAACGTCTAGTCGGTATGAGACGTCATTGTTTGATTTAGAAGATCTGACGAATAAGAATGACCTTGACCGTCTTGAAGAGCTCTATTTAAAATACAACTTCAAAAAATCCCATATTACAGCAGGGAAACAGCTTATTAATACTCCTTTCATCAATTTACAAGACGGGAGAATGCGCCCTACCGAGGTAGGAGGTCTATTTGGAGAAATATTTCCCGGAAAAAAGAATAAATTAGAAGGCGGATACTTATATGAAATTTCACCACGCGGTACGGTGGACTGGTATGGTATAGGGGAATCGATAGGAATCTATCCCAATGGCGTAAATGTGAATGGATCAAAGGGGAATTACAAAGGAAATATCGAATCTAAGGGCATATACCTTCTGGGATATACCCACCAATTACCCCGTGGCCAGTCGCTCAAACTTTGGAATGTATATGTGGAAAATGTATTTAATACGAGTATGTTACAATGGGATATGAAACAAGGTGCCTGGGTAGCCGGTTTTCAGTATACGCAACAGCAAGCAGTGAAGGATGGCGGTAACGAAGACCCTACTAAAACATATTTTTCTGTGGACCAAAAATCCCGCGTTTTTAGCACGAAACTAGGATACGAACAAGGCCAATGGAAAACGTCTGTAAATTATACTCGAATCACAGCAGAAGGGCGCTATTTAATGCCACGCGAATGGGGCCGAGATCCATTCTATACCTTTATGCCTCGGGAACGTAATGAGGGATTTGGCGATGTGAACGCCTATGTAGGGAAAATAAATTATGTCTTTCCTAAAGCACCTTTAAAGACTTCGATTAGTTATGGCTATTTTCAACTACCTGACGTGAAGAACTATGCATTAAACAAATATGGACTACCTAGCTATACACAATTGAATGTAGATTTGAGTTATGAATTTACTGATTTCCTAGAGGGACTAGAAATTCAAGCCTTGTATGTACACAAAACAAATCAGGGAGAAACCTACCAAAATGAGAAATACATCATCAATAAGGTCAATATGAGCAATTATAACCTCATTTTTAACTTCCATTTTTGATAAAAACTTTTTTTAGGCTTGTGATAAAAATCACGAAAAAGCTCTAAAAATGGCTCCAAATTTGTATCAACAAAAAACAATACAACACGCATGGAAATTATAGGTTATTTCGCCTCACTACTAATTGGAATTTCACTCGGCCTCATCGGTGGTGGTGGATCCATTCTAACGGTACCCGTATTAGTATACCTTTTCGGAGTTGAACCCATTCTAGCAACAGCTTACTCCTTATTTGTCGTAGGCGCCAGTTCTTTAGTTGGAGCTTTTCCAAAATACAAGCAAGGATTAATCAACGTAAAAACGGCGGTTATTTTTGGTATCCCTTCTATTGCAGCCGTATATGCCACAAGAAAGTTCATCGTTCCCTTAATTCCAGCTGAAGTATTTACATTAGGGGATTTCATGGTTACCAAATCCATTTTAATGATGGTTTTATTCGCCATTTTAATGGTAGCGGCCTCCATCTCCATGATCCGTGGAAAATGTGAACAATGTGAGAAGGAAAAATTAGGCACTTACGTAGAAGAAGAGCAAGTATTCAACTATCCAATGATCCTTTTAGAAGGAGCTGTCGTAGGTACCTTAACAGGCCTAGTAGGTGCAGGAGGAGGATTCTTAATCATACCTGCTTTAGTAATGCTTTCTAAATTATCCATGAAACAAGCAGTAGGAACTTCCTTATTGATCATCGCAGCGAAGTCATTAATTGGATTTACCGGTGATCTTGGTCATCATGCCATTGACTGGAACTTATTATTAACTGTAACAGGACTCGCGATTGTAGGTATATTCTTAGGCGATATAATTAGTAAAAAAGTAGACGGCAATAAATTAAAAGTAGGTTTTGGATGGTTTGTTTTAGTGATGGGATTATATATCCTGATCCAACAATTAGCCTTCCCATTGAAATAGATTAAACACATTCACAGCATAATAAATACGAAAATGAAAGTAGAACAAATTTATACTGGATGTTTAGCACAAGGTGCTTATTACATCGAGAACAACGGAGAAGCAGCGATCATCGATCCACTTCGCGAAGTACAACCGTATATCGAGAAAGCGGAGCGTAATGGTGCCAAAATCAAGTATGTATTCGAAACTCACTTCCATGCTGACTTCGTTTCTGGCCACCTAGATTTATCTGCAAAAACAGGTGCTCCTATCGTTTATGGACCAAATGCAGCTTGTGAATTTGAGTGTATTTCTGCAACGGATGGCCAAGAATTTCCCTTAGGAAATGCGACCATTCGTGTCATTCACACACCTGGTCACACGATGGAATCGACATGTTTTCTTTTGATCGACGAAAATGGCAAGGAAACTAGCTTATTCTCAGGTGACACCTTATTCATTGGTGATGTAGGCCGTCCAGACTTAGCACAAAAAGTAAAGGCTGACTTGACGCAAGAAATCTTAGCTGGTCATTTATTCGACTCTTTACGTAACAAAATCATGCCTTTAGCAGACGATATCATCGTATATCCTGCACACGGCGCTGGCTCTGCTTGCGGTAAAAACATGAGCAAAGAGACAACGGATACCTTAGGTAACCAAAAGAAAACCAACTATGCATTGAATCCCGCTTTGACAAAAGAATCATTCACAAAAGAGGTTTTAACAGGCTTAGTAGCTCCTCCAGCTTACTTCCCACTGAACGTTTTAATGAACATTCAAGGATATGATTCAATTGACAAAGTATTAGAGCGTGGCCAGCATGCCTTAAGTCCA
>CAJCBY010000501.1 GCA_903960725.1 uncultured Cytophagaceae bacterium
TCCACCGAAGTAGTTGCTTATTTACATCAAAAATCAAACGGTCAATTCCCGATTATCGGGGTAGGAGGGATTCATTCTGGTGCTGACGCTATAGAAAAATTAAAGGCCGGAGCTTCCCTGGTTCAGATCTATTCTGGATTCATCTATGAGGGTCCTAGTTTAGTCAAAGAAATTAACCAAAAAATACTCGCAGCCGGACTATAATTTCATTTTGTAAATCGGATCAAAAAAGCGAAATTTATAGGATTATAACATTGGTTCCCATAATGGCAAAAAAGATTAGTAACCCTACGAGCACCTTACAACTTAATTTTGAGCAAGATAAGCCCAAAAGAAAAATGGACGGAGCTGTTCTATACCGCTTTCAATTAATTGTTGCCGCCTTTTTATTTGTCATTGGAACCTTATTATTGGTTTCTTTTGGTTCTAGTTTCTTTGTAGGTGTTTCCGATCAAAGCGAAGTAGAACGTGGTGTGGTGGATACCATTAAAGGTTCAGATATACCGATTAAAAACCTGGCGGGTTTATTAGGAGCAAAAATTGCCCATTTCTTTTTATTCAAAACTTTTGGTTGGTCGACGTTCTTGTTGATCCCTTTATTTTATTTATCTGCACTTAAAGTAGGTTTCAAAAAAGAGATTTACTCACTCGAGCGCCTTTCTTGGCAGGTATTGTTCTACATACTTTGGTTTAGTTTATTAGCTGGTTTTTTCGTTTTCTCTCTCGACTTACCGCATTCTATTGGGGGTGGCGTGGGCTATTTTGTCAATGAAAAATTGTATCAATTATTAGGCTACCTATCCATATTTGTCATTGGTTTTGGCGGATTTATCTTCCTTGTATTGTTCTATCAGTTGAATCCGAAGAAAGCCAAAGTGGTAGCTCCACTTAGTACGGAGGATGAGACCGAAGAAGAAGAAAGCTTATTTCTCGATGAGGATGGTCCGGCCGTTCACGTGGATAACGATGATTTAGAAGAGTTTAGGCCTATTGTTCCTCCCGTAGTCGAAGAAGTTGCGCCATTGGTTGAAGAGCCTGTTGCCGTAGCACCTGAGCCTGTTGCTTCTGAAGAAAAGAAAGAGGATGACTTAGACTTTACCTATAAAGTGGCAGATGTGGCTGATGAGGTGGTTGAAGAAGAGCCTACTCCTGTTTCTCGCGAGATGAAAGCGAATGATCTTGTAGAGCAATTTGGCCTATATGATCCTACCGCAGATTTACCTAAATATCAGTTCCCTACGATTGATTTATTGAAGGAATACGATCAGAAAAACCAGACATCTCAGGTGACGATGGATGAGTTGAAGGCGAATAAGGAGAAGATTGTGGAGACTTTATTGAATTACGGCATCGGTATTCAGAAGATTGAAGCGACCATCGGACCCACGGTTACTTTGTACGAAATCGTTCCAAAGGCCGGTGTTCGGGTAAGTAAAATCACTTCATTAGAGGACGATTTGTCGCTTTCTTTAGCAGCCATGGGGGTGCGTATTATCGGCCAGATGCCAGGAAAAGATACCATCGGTATCGAAGTGGCAAATAAGAATCGGGAGATGGTTCCTGTGCGTGCCGTAATCGGTTCTGAGAAGTTCCAAAAGTCTACTTACGATCTACCGATCACGCTAGGAAAGACGATTTCGAACGAGATTTTTGTAGCGGATTTGGCCAAAATGCCTCACCTATTGATGGCAGGAGCCACAGGTCAAGGAAAGTCTGTGGGTTTAAATATGCTTTTAACTTCGTTGATTTACAAGAAGCACCCAGCCACCTTGAAGTTTGTTTTGGTGGATCCGAAGAAAGTCGAATTGTCGCTTTTCAATAAGTTAGAGCGCCACTTCCTAGCTTGTCTTCCTGATTCAGCAGAGGCGATTATAACCGATACCAAGAAGGTGGTAAACACCTTAAACTCCCTTTGCAAGGAGATGGATTTGCGTTATGATAAGTTAAAAGATGCGGGTTGTAGAAATATCAAAGAATACAACCAGAAGTTCATAAATCGTCGCTTGAATCCAAATGAGCATGACTTCATGCCTTACATCGTCTTAGTGATCGATGAGTTGGCAGATTTAATGTTAACAGCGGGTAAAGAGGTAGAACACCCAATTGCTCGTCTAGCTCAATTAGCGCGTGCCATCGGTATTCACTTGGTAGTGGCGACTCAACGTCCTTCGGTTAACGTAATTACCGGTACGATTAAGGCAAACTTCCCTGCGCGTCTTTCGTTTAAGGTAATGTCCAAAATTGACTCCCGCACCATCCTCGACGCCGGTGGCGCTGATCAGTTAGTGGGTATGGGCGATATGCTATTATCCATGGGTTCGGAAGTGATTCGTTTGCAATGTGCTTTCGTAGATACTCCAGAAGTGGAGGATATCTGTGATTTCATTGGAAACCAACAGGGCTACTCCTCAGCCTACCTATTGCCTGAGCCAGATTCAGAGGAAATCGGTGGCCAAGATCGTGGAGATTTCGATCCAAGTGACCGTGATTCCTTCTTTGATGAAGCAGCTCGCTTGGTTGTAATGCACCAACAAGGTAGTACGTCACTTATTCAGCGTAAGTTGAAACTAGGTTATAACCGAGCAGGTCGATTGATTGATCAGTTAGAAGCAGCCGGAATCGTAGGTTCATTTGGAGGCTCGAAAGCTAGAGAAGTGTTAGTTAAGTCAGATACAGAATTAGAGGAGATTTTGAAAAACTTATAAGATGAAAAAATTACTACTATTTATTGGCTTGAGTTTTAGTGTTTTTGCACAGTCAAATAAGGCGATTAGCCTAATTGATGGGATGCAGAAGAAGTACAAAGCGATGGGTTCGTTCTCGGCGAACTTTACCTACCAAACGGAAGGTGCAGCCACCATGTCTGGATCGATCACGGTAAAGGGTACAAAGTTTCGATTAAAGACAGCCGGCCAAGAGATCTTTAACAATGGTAAAGAGGTGGCGACCTACATCAAAGAAATCAATGAGGTAAACATCTCTAGCTTTGATCCATCAGAAGGGGACTTGAACCCAGCTAAGATTTATACTTTTGACAAGAAAGCTTATAAGGTTACCTTAAAAGGAGAATCTGGCGGTTTTGCGACGGTTGAATTAGCCCCGGTGGCAAAAGGTACTCAGGTAAAGAATATCACCCTTAAAATCAATTCCAAAGATCTTTCTGTTAATGAATGGACTATCATTAACAAGGCTGGCAAGAAACAATATTTCAAAGTGGCTAAATTAAACCCGAAAGCAAACGCGGATGATAAATTATTCAGCTTTGATAAGAAAGCATTTCCAGGTGTGGAAGTGAATGATTTACGTTAATCTCCTTACGTTATCGCATAAAAAAAGGCCTTTCTTTCGAGAGGCCTTTTTTGTGTCTATGATCCGAGAGATTAAACTGTCTGCAAAATCAATTGCTTCATAATCTCTAAACCGTCCGTATTATTCAAATCTGGGTCTGCTGCTCTTTCTGGGTGTGGCATCATACCAAATACATTTCTGCCTTCGTTACAAATACCTGCAATATTCAATAAGCTTCCATTTGGATTGGACTCCTCAGTCACGTCTCCATTCTCGTCACAGTAGTAGAATAAGATTTGGTCATTTGCTTTCAAAGAAGCTAACGTCTTTTCATCAGTAAAATAACGTCCCTCAGCATGAGCGATAGGTATCTTGTAGGCTTTATTCGTATCTAACTCCTGTGTTAATAAAGAATTGTTAGTCGCCGCTTTTAAGTAAATATTCTTTGAAATAAATTTCTGAGAATTATTTCTCAATAATACCCCTGGCAACAAATGAGCTTCTACTAAAACTTGGAAACCATTGCAAATGCCCATTAAATAGCCACCATTCTTTGCATGCTCGATGACGTGATCCATGATAGGGGAAAAACGTGCAATCGCACCTGAACGCAAGTAATCTCCATAAGAGAAACCACCTGGAATGATGATGAAATCGCAGTTTTGTAGATCGGTCTCTTTGTGCCAAAGTTTAACAGCCTCATGGCCTAAACTTTGAATGACTCCGACCGTATCGTCGTCGCAATTGGAACCCGGGAATACTACTACGCCAAACTTCATATCTTATTTGCTATTATTTTGTGCAAAAATACGGCTTTTGAATGAAAAATGCAGACCCATTTACGCATTTATTTTAACCAAAATCCAATCCGTAATCCAGCTTTAGATTCAAATCCATTTTGTCCAATACCGGCATTTAAAGAAAGATCCAAATGAAAATGGCTACCATAGTTTCGCTGAATTCCCCAGACGCCACCAGCATACAAATTAGATGCTTCTTCACCTTTCTTGAAAACAAAGGATGGCTCCGCAAACAATCCGATGTAGTTTCCGGAATAATTGGTGGAGAGACGACCTTCGTCTCTCCGTTTTTCTACATTGTAATAGTGTCGGTATTCGCCTCTAATCGAGAAAGATTTAGTTTGAAAACCAGTTTTATTTCCATAACCACTTAAACTTCCGATGGAAAATTTTAGCGAATTATTTTCTTGTAAACTTTTCTCTAATCCGATAGAGGGGGAAATTAAAGAAAATGAATAAACAGGTTTGGTTTCTTGGGCAGTTAATGAAAGTGTTGCCGAAATAAGAAGTAGGAATAGTACGTATTTCATGATGTTGAGATTAGATGTTTAATGTGTAGTAAAGGCCGTTTCTACCACGGCAAATAGCTGTCCCTATGTTGCTTTGCCAGTTTAAAGGAACGTAGTTAAACGTTTCATCGATAACTGTTTCGATTTTATGGTCGTCTTCTGTCGAAGCAGCATATTGTACAGAAAAAGGGGTGTAAAATTCCAAGAAATCAATTTTGCCTTCCATCCGCATGGCTGCGTTACTATTTCCCCAATAATGACTAAACCAAAAGCGTTGTCGCCATTCGTGTTTTACACGTACCGCTAATTTTCGGTAAAAACCTAAATCTAATAAGTAGACCTCAGCTGTAAATCGGCAAGTGCCTTGTCCAGGATTTTCATAGGTTACGGAATTGCTCACGACTTTATTTAATGTACTTGAGGTTTTAGCTGGTTTTAAAGCACTAGAAGTTTGACTTTGATAAACCTTAGCTAGTGCTACATTTTGAGGTTCAGCCAAGAAATTAGCTTTATTCTGTTCGAAGTCAGCTATTTTGATTTGAAAGATTTTGGTTGGATTGACTTGATAGACCAGCGCCCCTATTTGAATGAGTCCTTCTTTAGAGATTAAGCGACTTAAGACGGGGTCGTCTACCATGGGTTGAAGTGATTTATCCTCACTTTCGCCAACTAATTTTACTATATGGTCATAGCCACTTAAGTCCCCTGTTTGTGCCAAATGTGTTAAGGTAAGTGAATCTAATTTGAGAAGTTCGGTACTTTGAGAGTCGAAGAATTGGATATCTCGAAGAATGTTAGGGTCATTCGGGTTTAGCTGAAATCGCTTCAAATAACTTTCAAAAGCGTCTTGGTTTTCAAATGACAGGAAGCCATGAATATTTACTAGCGTGGCTTGTTTACTTGCAGGAATAATTTCACTCGTCTGATCTTTAGAACAGGAACCAAACAGTAAATTAATGGCAAAGAGGAACATGGCGAGATAGCTCGCTGAGAGATTTTTCATTCTATTAGTGGTTATATTGTGAGTACTGGGATAAAGGTAGATTAATCTTTGAGAGTTCGGTACCCGCTAGCTGAGATTACCAATAAACTGATATTGAAGAAAAGAAAAAGGCCGCGACTCCGAAGAGTCGCGGCCTTTAAAAACCTAACAGGAACTAATTCCTAGTATCTGTAGTGTTCTGGCTTGTATGGACCTGCTTGAGGTACACCAATGTAATCCGCCTGCTCTTTCTCTAGCTTCTCTAATTTAGCACCGATGTGCGCTAAGTGTAAGAACGCTACTTTCTCATCTAAGTGCTTAGGAAGAATGTAAACTTTGTTCTCGTAGCTCGCTGAATTAGCCCAAAGCTCTAATTGAGCTAATGTTTGATTACAGAATGAGTTCGACATCACGAATGATGGGTGGCCCATCGCACAACCTAAGTTCACTAAACGACCTTCAGCTAAAACGATTACGTTTTTGCCATCGATCGTGTACATGTCTACTTGTGGCTTAATTTGATCTTTAGTAGAACCGTAGTTACCATTCAACCACTCCATATCGATTTCGTTATCGAAGTGACCGATGTTACAAACGATTGCTTTGTCTTTCATTGCTTTGAAGTGACGATCACGGATGATTTTCACGTTACCTGTCGCTGTTACAAAGATGTTAGCGCGAGTTGCTGCCTCATCCATTGGAACTACCTCGTAGCCATCCATTGCTGCTTGTAAAGCACAAATTGGATCGATTTCAGTCACTAACACACGGCAACCAGCACCACGTAATGAATCAGCAGAACCTTTACCTACGTCACCGTAACCAGCTACTACCGCTACTTTACCCGCTAACATTAAGTCAGTTGCACGACGAATCGCATCTACTAATGACTCTTTGCAACCATATTTGTTATCAAATTTAGACTTCGTTACCGAGTCATTCACGTTGATCGCTGGCAAGAATAAGGTGCCATTCTTCATACGCTCATATAGACGGTGAACACCTGTCGTTGTTTCTTCTGATAAGCCTTTGATACCTTCGATTAATTCAGGATACTCATCAAAAACCATATTAGTTAAATCACCACCATCATCTAAGATCATGTTCAATGGTTGACGATCTTCTCCAAAGAATAAAGTCTGCTCAATACACCAGTTGAATTCTTCCTCGTTCATACCTTTCCAAGCATAAACTGGAATACCCGCTGCTGCGATAGCCGCTGCTGCGTGATCTTGTGTAGAGAAAATGTTACAAGATGACCAAGTAACGTCAGCTCCTAAAGCTGTTAAAGTTTCGATTAATACCGCTGTTTGGATAGTCATGTGAAGACATCCAGCGATACGCGCACCTTTTAGAGGTTGTGCAGCACCGAATTCGGTACGTAATGCCATCAAACCTGGCATTTCTGCTTCTGCTAATTGAATTTCTTTGCGACCCCAGTCCGCTAATGCAATGTCTTTAACTTTAAATGGTACATAGGTACCCGATTGTGATGCCATTGTGTTTATTTTTTGAAAGGTATTTTCTTAATAAAGTGCAAATTTAATGCAATTATTTGGAATTTTCTAGAAATGCCAAAACACTTTCTAATTGAATTCCTCTAGAACCTTTAACTAAAAGAAAACTATCCTGAATGGGGTGATCTTGAAGCCAAGTATGCAGGCCAAATTTATCTGGAAAATAATAAGCCGACGGCAAATGGACTAAAGCGTGCTGCATGTGTTGGCCTACCAAAAGTACTTTTTCAAATCTTAACGGTGCAATTAATTGACCCAGCGCAGCGTGCTCCTCTAGGGATGAATCCCCTAACTCAAACATATCTCCTAAAATAACTAGTTTGGGAGTTCCCTCTGTCTCAGCGAAATGCGAAATGGCAGCTGACATCGATGAGGGATTGGCGTTATAGGCATCCATCAAAACTTGGTTTGATCCTATTTTGATGAACTGCGAACGGTGATTATTCGGAATATAGGTGCTTATTCCTGTATTGCATTGCTCATCGCTTAAGTCGAAGTATTTACCCACAGCGATGGCCAGTTGAATATTCTCAAAATTATAAATGCCAGGTAAGTGTGAATCGATGACTTGGCCTGACTCAACAGAATAGCGCACCATTGGCTTCGCCTCAACTAGGGTAGTAGGCATCGCTTCGTTCGTATAAACAGCGTTTTGCATACCTCTTTCACTGAACATTTCTTGAATGGCTCCTGACTGCTGAGGTAAAAAGGTAACTCCTTTAGAAGCTTGCAAAAAGTCAAATAGTTCACCTTTTCCTTTGCGCACACCTTCGATTCCCCCAAAGCCTTCTAAATGGGCTTTCCCTATATTGGTGATTAAACCGTGGGTAGGTTGAGCGATGTCCGCAAGTTCTTTGATATCCCCTTGCTTGTTCGCGCCCATTTCGATGACTGCAATTTCGTGCTCTTCTTTAATGGATAATACGGAAAGCGGAACACCGATGTGATTGTTTAAGTTGCCGGAAGTGGCAAAACAGTGGTATTTTTGGGATAAAACAGAGAAGATTAATTCCTTGGTAGTGGTCTTTCCGTTCGATCCGGTTAAGCCTATAATTGGAATAGTTAAGGTCTGACGGTAGGCGGTTGCCAAAGCTTGTAAGGCCAATAGCCCATCTTCAACAAGCAAAGTCCGTTCTCCAGCTAAATAATCCGCATCATCAATGATAGCATATTGAGCACCTTTTTCTACTGCTTCCGCTGCCATCGCATTGGCATTGAAATTAGGACCTTTTAAGGCAAAGAATAAATTTCCAGCTTGGATTTTTCGGGTATCGGTAGATACGCCAGTGGAGGATAAAAACTTTTCTAGAAGCGTTTGTGTATTGACAATCATTAGCCTGTTATGACAATTGACTGCAAATATCTATAAAAATTTTGGAACCCCTAAGATAATCTGACGTAGACTGACGATGATAATCACGATTCCCACGAGAATCATCATGGATTTCACCGGTAATTTATTGGCTAGACGTGCTGCAATTGGAGCTGCAATGACGCCACCCAGAATTAAACCTATGATCACGTCCCAATAACCTAAACCAATCACCGTAAAGAAGGTGATGGAAGAAGCCAATGAAACAAAGAACTCCGTCAGGTTCACACTTCCAATTGTATACTTCGGATGACGGCCTGACGCTATGAGAGTAGAGGAAACGATGGGTCCCCAGCCACCACCGCCGACGGAATCCAAGTAACCACCGAATAAAGCTAGCCAACCGACTCTCTTTAATTGACGTTTTTCTTGACGTTTAATTAATGCCTTGCGAATAATAATAGCCCCCAGAAATAAGGTATATATTGAAACAATTGGTTTGATATACCCTGCATACTCTTCTAAACTTGACAAAACGTAAGCGCCTAGAATAGCACCGATGACACCCGGAATCACTAAGGTTTTAAATAATTTGGAATTCACATTCCCAAACTTCAAGTGCATATAGCCCGAAACACCGGAGGTAAATACTTCAGACGCATGAACGCTAGCAGAGGCTGCGGCAGGGGTGATGCCCACAGATAATAAGAAGGTAGTGGCCGTTACGCCATAGGCCATTCCTAAGGCGCCATCGATCATTTGGGCGATGAAGCCACCTAAGACGTAATACAAAATGGACGAATCGACCGTATTGAACACGGCGATTACTTTTTCAGCAGTTAGGTAAGTGAACAAAAGATGCCCCACAATCATCAATGCAACCGCATTACTGATGTGAATAATGACTTCAGTGATGCTTCGTTCCCGCTTCCAAATGGTTTGGATGGCTTTTAGTAGGCTAGGAAAATTACTTTTAGGCGTCATGTGATTTCTAATTCCCTACAAAACTAATAGACTTTATTTAATCTACCAACAAAGTAGAGTAAATATTTTTTCATAAAAAAGCCGTAATTTGCATCTCCGTTTACAATAAATACATTTTATGCGTTCAGAGTATCAGTTTAGAGAGATCGAGAAAACTTGGCAAGCTTTTTGGGAAGCTAATAAAACTTTTCAAGCACAAGTAAATCCAGCGAAGCCCAAATATTACGTCTTAGACATGTTTCCTTATCCATCAGGAGCGGGATTACACGTGGGTCACCCGCTAGGTTATATTGCCTCTGATATTATGGCGCGTTACAAGCGTTTGCAGGGTTACGAGGTGTTGCACCCGATGGGTTTTGACTCTTTTGGCCTACCTGCAGAGCAATATGCGATCCAAACGGGTCAGCATCCAGCTATTACGACGGAACAAAATATCTCTCGTTACATCGAGCAATTAAAGAATATGGGATTCTCTTTCGATTGGTCGAGAGAGGTCAGAACCTCTGATGCGTCTTATTACAAGTGGACTCAGTGGATTTTTATGCAATTATTCAATTCTTGGTATAACCAGGATTCGGATAAAGCGGAGTCAATTGAAACCTTGAAGACTATTTTAGGGGCCAAAGGTTCGATCGGATTAAAAGCCGTTTGTGATGAGGAGGTCACTGTAATCACCGCTGAGCAATGGAATGCGATGTCTAGTGACGAGCAATATGCGTATTTATTGAGCTTCCGTTTAGCTTATTTGGATGATTCAGTCGTAAACTGGTGCCCACAATTAGGGACAGTTTTAGCGAATGACGAGGTCAAAGATGGCGTTTCGGAGCGTGGCGGTTACCCAGTGGAGCAGAAGAAAATGCGCCAATGGTCAATGCGCATCACGGCCTATGCCGATCGCTTATTGCGTGGTTTGGACGA
>CAJCBY010000502.1 GCA_903960725.1 uncultured Cytophagaceae bacterium
AAATAATAATCACATGAAAAATATTCTAGGATTAGTACTCGTATTCATGAGCCTACAGGCTTGTGGACAACAACCCAAACAAACGCCTAAACAAACGATAGCAACAAAGACGATGGAAAATTTGCCTAAGACAGAAGCCGAATGGAAGGCTAAATTAACAGACGACGAATATTATATTTTACGCCAAAAAGGCACAGAACAGCCCTACACTGGCAAATTCTTAATGCACAACGAGAAAGGGATGTATACGTGCAGAGGTTGCGGAGCCCCTCTTTTTAGCTCTGATTCTAAATTCGATTCACATTGCGGATGGCCTAGCTTTGACAAAGAAGTGAAAGCAGGCGTTATCAAAGAAACCATTGATAATACCTTAGGCATGCGCCGCATCGAGATTACCTGTGCGAAATGCGGAGGCCATTTAGGTCACGTATTTGACGATGGCCCTACAGATACTGGCTTGCGTTATTGCGTGAATTCGGTGTCGATAGGGTTTGAAGCGGCGAAGAAATAAATAACAAAGAGCAAAGCTCAAAGTTCAGAGTTGGAATCGCCTTTGGCGATACTAATTGAAATGTTTAATTCAAATTCTTTGAACTTTGCTCTTTGAACTTTGACCACTGTCCCCCGGACTAAGTCCGAAGGACGACTAAACGACAAAGTCGTGACTAAATCGTGTAGCGATGACTTAGTCGCGCAGCGAACTAATTACCATGTCCCCAATTATCCCCTATTTTCAGTCTATTTACCCCTTGAGCACAGCTTCTCAAGAGGCATTGGCAGGTATTTGTCGGGAGATTTCAATACCTAAAAACCAGGATTTACAATCCATCGGTCAAACTTGTAAAACTCTTTATTTTTTGAAAAAAGGAATGGCCCGCATATACTATGTGAAGGATGGAATGGATGTGACAGAGGGCTTTTATGGCGAATTTAATTTGATTGCTAGAGCTGAAAGCCTTTTTGCGGGTAAACCTAGCCAAAAAGGAATACAGGTTTTGGAGGATTCGGAGCTTTGGTCCATTGATACATCTGCATTAACGTCTCTACATGAGGAGCATCGTGATATCGAGCGCTTGTTTGCGAAATTGTTTCAAAAGGCCTACGTGGAGACTATACAACGGATAGAAAATTTGCAGTTTCATGCGGCAGAGGAACGCTACCATTTATTAGAAAAGGAGCAGCCTGAGGTACTAAAAAGGGCTCCATTGAAATTTATTGCATCCTATTTGGGAATTACTCAGGTAAGTTTAAGTCGCATTCGCGCGAAGAAATCCTAATTTAACATTTGTTAAATGCTTTTGGCGTTCATCTGAGCACCTTTGTGTCTAAATAGTACACAAATGGATGTTCGTTTCGGTTTAAAGGAAAACTGGCAGCAGTTCAGTTTGTTGGTTTTAGTGAATGCTTTTGTGGGTGGAATGGTCGGCCTTGAACGTTCAATTTTGCCTCAATTAGCGACTCGGGAATTTCATATTGCCTCTCATTCGGCTATTTTTTCTTTTATTGTCGTTTTTGGTATTGTCAAAGCCTTAACAAATTACTTTGCTGGTCATTTTGCGAATACATTGGGCCGCAGACGTTTGTTGATTTACGGTTGGCTTTTCGCGATTCCTATACCGTTCATTTTAATGTGGGCACCGACTTGGAATTGGATTGTGGCCGCTAATGTGCTTTTGGGAATTAATCAGGGCCTCGCTTGGTCCAGTACCGTGACTATGAAAATCGATCTAGTGGGGGATAAGCAGCGAGGTTTAGCGATGGGAATTAATGAATTCGCAGGTTATTTGTCCGTTGGTTTGGTGGCTCTATTAACTGCTTGGATTGCGAATAACTATGGAATTAGGCCTTATCCCTTTTATGTAGGGATTGTATTTGTCCTTTTGGGCTTATTGATTTCTTGGATTTGGGTGAAAGATACTCGGTCATTTGTCCAAAAAGCGGCCAAAGAAAGTCCCCTTCCTTTGCTTAAAAAACCCTTTTGGGATACGACTTTGTTACATCGGAATTTAGGGGCCATTACCCAAGCGGGTCTCGTCAATAATCTGAACGATGGGATGATATGGGGGCTATTTCCCCTGTTATTAGCTTCTAAAGGTTTTGATTTAGGCCAAATAGGGATCATAACAGCTATCTATCCCCTGGTTTGGGGCCTAGCGCAATTAGGGACAGGTCGTTTATCCGATTTAATTTGCCAAAAAGATTTGTTGTTTATCGGCATGCTTCTTCAAGCTTTTGCCATATTAGGGCTTATTTGGGCTCAAACATTCGCTGCTTTTGCCATCCTATCTTTTGTGATTGGAATAGGGACAGCGATTGTCTATCCAACTTTTTTAGCGTCCATCGCTGAAAATACACACCCAGCTGATCGCGCGGCTAGTTTAGGTACCTTTCGACTTTGGCGTGATTTAGGCTATGCCTTTGGAGCTATTTTGACGGGAGTTTTAGCGGACTATTTCGATCTGGAGGTGAGTGTTGGGGTGATTGGTTTGCTAACACTAGGTTCGGCGGGGATAATTAAGTG
>CAJCBY010000503.1 GCA_903960725.1 uncultured Cytophagaceae bacterium
AATTACTCGACCAAGGCGGTCGAATGTGTGGATTCCAAAGCCCTTGTAAGTTCGCTGGAACGCCTGGAGTTCGTGAACTCGAGATCAATAAATAACGCCCAAACTGGAAGTACAAGGTTTCGAGGTAGTTGTCCTTCTCGCCTTTGGCATAACGACGCAAACGCTCATCCGTAGGTAATTCCGGTGCATTATCTGAAGGTAGACTCAAGTTCACGCGCTTGAAATACGGCTGGTAATCCGCTAAATGGCGCGCTAACAATTGCTCTGCCCCCTTAAAGCTAGCCGCTTGCAAACGCTTTTCAGACAGCTCATCCTCGTTCAAACCCTCCTTCGAAGGGCTCTTGTCAAAGCCATTAAAACTCGTCGCCATCGTCACTAAAATTGTCGCGTCCGTTCCGCCCACCATCTGTAAAGTCGAATCCGTGCGAACTACTTTTCCATCCGCCGACTGGATCAAAATATCGGATGCAAAACGTGTTCCTTTTGAATCATCGAACATAATGGGATTACCTTGCTTGCGCACATAATTCGGATCAGCCCTAACTGGCGCCGTCCCTTTCGCGTGCAAATGGTTCACCGTCGATTTCGTCGCGTATTTCAGTAGAGACTTGAATTGAACCGTAAAATTTAGCCCTTTTTTCTCCTTACTTGTCAAATGAATCACGAACACATTGTCCGGATGCGAGAAGAAATATTCCTTGCGAATCTCGTTCGTCCCCGTTCGGTAATGCACGGTCGAAACGGCCTTATCTAGATTCAATTCACGGTGGTATTCCGTCGGATTTTCGTGATTAAAATCGACATACAAGGTTCCCAGCGGCGCATACGACTCCGAGAATTTGCCTTGAATTTTACGGACTAAAGAATCTGCTGCCTTATAATTTTCGAGACGCAAAGCCTCGCGAACAGCGGGCAAATGTTTGCAAGCCTCCTTATTCATATACGGATCCATGGGCTCCCCAGACCACAACGTCAGGTCATTTAAGAAGATTTTATCGCTCTTCGTCCCGCCAAAAACCGTCGCCCCCTGCTTCCCATTTCCCAGCACAAGCGCCTCTTCAAAATACGTCGCCGGTTTATCATACCACAAACGCATCGGCTTTTGTTGTGCGAATGTAGAGAAGGCTAAAAGAGATAAAAGTAGTATGCGCATCTTGTTATTTTTTTATTGCCAAACGACCCGTGTAGTCAATTCTCTGTAATAATATCGAAGTATTTTGCTCTGAGAAATACTCGTCCACCGCTTTACGGCAGCCTTCCCAGTGGCCGTAGTCATCAATAATTAATACACCACTAGAGCTTAGGGAAGGATATAAATGGTTCAATTCGTGCTTCGTGGAGGTGTACCAGTCCGTGTCCAAGCGCAACAGAGCGATAGCGCCTGCGGGCACTGTGAATGGAATCGTGTCTTCCACTTTTCCCTCCACGTAGTGGATGTTTTCTGCCGGGAAAGAGCTGTTCGACATCGTTAATTTAACGTCGTCTAAGTTTGCCAAACACCAAACCGAAGTCTCCTTCTGGTCTTGGGTTTGCTCAAGCATTTGGTCCGCTTTTTGGCCTCTAAAATCCACATCCTCCGCCGTCGGTTCAGACATACCCTCGAATGTATCGTATAAATAGAGGTGGCGATCGCTCACTCCACGGTGCGCTAACACCTGCGCCACCATCAGCGAAGATCCTCCCCGCCAAACGCCACATTCCACAAAATCCCCCGGAATTTTTTGATCAATCACATAATTCGTCGCCTGATACAACGCAAACATCCGCTCCACCGATGTCATCGTGTAGGGCTGGCATTTCTCATAAAAGTCCCAAAAAATTTTGTCCTGAATATCCGCGTAAGGCCCAGCGGCCTTGCGATCGAATTTAGTGACTTTGTAACCGAATTGTTCAATGAGACTTAGGAGGAATTTGCGCATAGGAGGTAATTTCTCCTAAAAATAGTAAAATTTTTGTGTTTTACTATCGGCAATTCTCGGGTGTTGACACTTTTTGTCAATTGTGGAAAATGTCATTTAATAGCGAATGAATAATTTCAAAAATCACCCAAAAACAAAAGACCCTAACATCGCTGTTAGGGTCTTTATTAATTGAAGTGGTAGATCCCGGACTCGAACCGGGGACACACGGATTTTCAATCCGATGCTCTACCAACTGAGCTAATCCACCTCAATTGCCCGCGTTAATCGGGAGTGCAAAAATAAGTAATATTTTATTTAATCCCAATCTTGGTTTAAAAAAAACCGAGAAATCTCGCAAAGCAGGGATTTATTCGCCGAAAAGTCCGCTCGATAAATAGCGATCTCCGCGGTCGCAAATGATGCATACAATCACACCTTCCTCTAACTCAGTCGCTAAGCGGAGGCTAGCTAAAACGCCGCCGCCACTACTCATACCTCCGAAGACGCCCTCGACTTTAGCTAGCGCACGGGTCATCGCGGTCGCATCTGCTTCTGAAATGTCCATTACGCGGTCTACGCGGGAGGGGTCGTATATTTTAGGACGGTATTCGATGGGCCAGCGGCGGATACCTGGGATTTTCGAACCGTCAGTTGGTTGGCAACCGACGATTTGGATGGCTGGATTTTGTTCTTTTAAGTACATCGATGTGCCCATAATGGTGCCTGTGGTGCCCATGGAAGCAACGAAGTGTGTGATTTCGCCTTTAGTGTCGCGGTAAATTTCGGGTCCTGTCGTTTTGTAATGGGCTAAATAATTATCCGGATTCTCGAATTGATTTAACATAAAGAATTCGCCTGAAGCCGCTTTTTCCACCGCATAATCACGAGCAGATTCGATGGTTTCTGTTAAGGTAACTTTGGCCCCGAAAGCTTCCATTGTCAGCACGCGTTCGCGTGTGGAATTCGAGGGCATGGCTAATTCAATTTCGATGTCATACAGGCGCGCAATCATGGCTAGAGCGATACCCGTATTGCCTGAGGTCGCTTCGATGAGTTTCATTCCGGCTCTCAATTCGCCGCGGGCCATTGCTCCTTCGATCATGTTTTTCGCGGCACGGTCTTTCACAGATCCGCCTGGATTATTGCCCTCTAGTTTCCCAAAAATCTTCACTTTCGGGTTCGGGTTCAAGCGCGATAACTCCACTAAAGGAGTGTTTCCGACTAAATCTAACAGCTGGCTCATATTAATCTTGGATGACTTTGACGGTTTCTTGGTGGTAAATTTTTGTATTCGCCGGCACGCTGCGCGTTAACCAGACGTTTCCGCCTATGACGGAGCCTTTACCTACAATCGTTTCACCTCCTAAAATGGTAGCTCCCGAGTAGATGACCACACCGTCTTCGATGGTGGGGTGGCGCTTTGTGGAGGCCATCGATTTATCGACTGAAAGGGCTCCTAAGGTTACCCCTTGGTATAATTTCACGCGTTCACCGATGACCGTTGTTTCACCAATCACGATTCCGGTGCCGTGGTCCATAAAGAAATAGCGACCGATGCTGGCGCCGGGGTGGATGTCGATACCGGTTTTGGAATGCGCATATTCTGTCAAAATCCGAGGAATCAAAGGTACTTTCTCCTGGTGCAACCCATGTGCTAAACGGTAAAAGGCCAAGGCATAGAATCCGGGATAGGTGCGGATCACTTCATAGGAAGTCGTCGCCGCTGGATCGCCCGCCACCATCGCTTCCACGTCTGTCTGCAAGAGGTCGTAAATGGCCGGAATGCGGTCTAAAAATCGGTTTGAAATGACCGCAGGTTCTGCTGAAAGCTGATCTTTCATGGAATACAACAAGCTTTCCAGCCCATTTTCGATGCTTTCCCACACGGCTTTCAATTCAGATGCGTCCTTAAAATGAAGACGCGTTTGCTCCGGAAAAAGTGTCAAAACGATTTTTGTGAACAACTTTTTAATGTCAGACGTCGCCGGGAACGGAGGCGTCTGCTGGTGCTGCGTTACTATCTTATCTAAAAATTCTTTAGGAAGCATGGCTTAAAAGTAATTCGGTTTGTTCGACCGGGTCCAACGTGCGGACCTCGATGCGGGTTATTTTGTCGTTTTCTCTTTGGCCTAAACCATACATATAGGCCTTATCATAGTAGTGGAGCGTGATTTCCGCCACTAAACTAAAGTCGCCGGCCTCCAGTGCTTCCATCGCGATGGCGTAGCGGTCCAGGCCTAAACGTTTCTTTATTTTGCCCAAAGCTTTTTCTAAATCCTCCTTCGGATACGATGCATACACGTCCACCAAGTGCGGCAAACGGTATACCGGCTCAATGTCTAAAAACACCACTGGAGCCTCTCTGAGCTGATTATACAGCGGAGCCCCCATAAATACCTGACCTATGTGGCGACTTTCATCCTCCACCCAGATCGTGCGGGAATAATCAAAACCGCATAAAATACGGTGTACTTCGTTCTCAAAATGCTCACTCGTAGGCTGCGACTCCAGACCTAAATGCCCAAAAGCCGACCCTCTGTGGTGCGCAATCCCTTCTAAATCCAAGACCTGATGTCCTCTTTTAGCCAATTCATGTAAGATTTCTGTCTTTCCTGATCCGGTTTTTCCACCTAGCACCCGAAAGGGAATCGGTTGGTCGAAAATGGCTAATACTTCATTTCGGTAAGCTTTGTAGCCACCCACGAGGATTTTTACCTTCAATCCTGCTGTCTCAAAAAGCCAAGCCATACTGCCACTGCGCATTCCTCCGCGCCAGCAATGGACGAGGACGGTGTTGTCGACGGCTAGT
>CAJCBY010000504.1 GCA_903960725.1 uncultured Cytophagaceae bacterium
ATCATCGTATTTTTAAGATAGCCATCGTACCACGGAATCGGGTGGTAAGAATTGATCATCGTCCCGTTGTAGCGAAACTCAACAGGTCCACCAAAAGTCACGCCGATCGTTTGGCCAGCCCAGCCTCCCTTGATTTTGTCCTTCAAGACGGCTTTGCTCATCGATATATTTTGCGCTTGTGCACCTAGAGCAAGTAGGCAGAAGAAGAGAATTTTTTTCATTAGTTCAGGTTTTGGTAGAGGTAGTTTTGCATTAGTATATGAATGAATTCAGCACTTTTAATGGTGGTGCCTATCGTTGCGTTCGCCGGCTTATTTGGATCTAGTCGAGTGAAGCCTAGATCGTCCACATAGACGTGCACTTTCTCGGTTGTAAACAACTCTGGATTGGTTTCCATTCCGATGGCTACGGGGTCAAAAAGTGTAGGGGTTTCCTGCCCCCACAAGACATATAAGCCCTGCATCGTACTCGTCAATGGCGATTGACGCATCAATAATTTTAGTCGATTTTCAGCAGATAATTTGACCATCGCCGTCACATCCAGTCCGGCATAGATGATATTTGCACCGGATTGAACGAAAGATTTTGCGGCAGGAATATCACATAATACATTCCATTCTGCATTAATTTTCGGGCTACCATCATAGCCTATTTTGAAGGAGCCAAACATCGCATAGATGGCTTTCGCTTTCTGTAATTCAGTTCCTAGCGGGGCTAAATTAGTGACAGGTCCCACGGAGAAAATGATAACTTCTCCCGGGTATTTTTTTAGTTGAGATTGGATGAATTCGGTGGCCTCTGGAGCTTTCGTTTTTAATGGGGGTAATCCTTTGGCTTGGCGGAATTTGTTATTGAATTCTGAATGTTCTTTGGGAATAAATCCTTTGGACCAATTAAACTGATCCGCGTACCAATTCGCACGTTCCGAACTTTTCGAGGTGTTTTTCCCCACATAAACCGGGATGTGTGTTTGCCCTGTAATGGCCAGAAACTTCTGTGCTAAAATGGCCCGATCATCGGTGCGACCATAGCAAGTCGTGATCCCCAAAATCTCATAGCGATCTTGCAGTGTCAACAAATAACCCAAGGCATACGCATCGTCGATGTCGTCGCCTAGGTCACAGTCGAAGATCACTTTCTGGCGCTGCTGTGCGGTCAATGAAAAACTAATGAGAAATAATAGGAATAGTTTTTTCATAGTTCATTTAGTCTTGGCATCGAAGCTTGTGCTCCTAATCGCGTAACAGATATAGACGCCGCTTTGCAGGCAAAGGCAATCGCCTCCGTCCAGCTCATTCCTTCGGATAAACCCACGACAAGTGCTCCATTGAAGCAATCCCCTGCAGCGGTTGTGTCTTGTGCCACGACTTTCGCGACTGGAACGTGCTGAGTCTCGTAGGCTGTTTTGTAGAGGGCGCCTTCGGCGCCTAACGTAATGATTACATGTTGAACCCCTTTATTCAAGAGAATATTCGCTGCTTTCTCTGCGGAAAGCAGATTCGTTACGGCTACTCCTGTGAGGATTTCTGCTTCCGTTTCATTCGGTGTGATAGCGTATAAATGGGGGAATAAATCGGCGGGTAGTTCCGCTGCTGGAGCGGGATTTAATACGACTTTCAGGCCTTTTTTCGCTGCTTTCTCGGCTGCGTATACAACGGTCTCTAATGGGGTTTCTAGTTGGATTAACACAAAATCGCCGGCCTCGAAAATCTCTGCAGCGTTGTCGATATCGGTCGAGGACAGGCAATTATTAGCACCGGAAGCCACAGTGATGGCATTTTCGCCGTGAGCATCTACATTTATCAACGCAACTCCTGAGGGAGCTAGCGGGTCTTGTGTCACAAATCGTGTGTTGATTCCCTCGTTTTTAAACTGCTTTAAAGCCGTCTCCCCAAACACATCCTTGCCCACCTTACAAACGAAATGAACCTCCCCACCCAGCCGAGCCGCAGCCACCGCTTGGTTTGCCCCTTTGCCACCCGGGTTCATAAAAAAGTCCCCTCCTAAAACCGTTTCGCCAGGCGCCGGCAAATGAGCCGATTTAATCACCATGTCGGTGTTCGAACTTCCGATGATTGTGATTTTCGTCATTTTTACTCGATTTTGTCGTATTTATTCCCTGTAAATTAACATATTTTTTTTTGATTTCTGAATACCTTTACGGGGATGAGAAAAAGGCTAATCGTCTTCTTGTGTCTTTTATCGCTTTCGCTGAAAGCGCAGCAGATTTCCTTTGACCAAATCACCAATCTCCCCGTTTCAGGTTTAAAAGATCCCTGGGCTGGCGGATTCAATTCCGTGCAGTTTTTCCTTTTCGACCTTGATGGCGACTCTCGAGAAGACCTCGTTGTTTTTGACCGAAGCGCTCAGCACCTAAAGACATTTTTACGGAATGCTACGGGAGGATTTACTTATGCACCGTCCTATCAAAATCGTTTTCCCCTCATTGAAAACTGGATGAATTTAGTGGATTACGATGGGGATGGGGACAAAGATCTTTTTACTTCGACTCCCGGCGGGATCCAAGTTTATCCAAACGTAAATAATAACTTTCCTAAATCGCTTGGGACACTTAAGTCTTCAGGTCTCAATGGCCTGATCAATATTTATGTAAATGCCACTGATATTCCGGCCATTGCGGATGTGGATGGCGATGGGGATGTAGATGTGCTCGCCTTCGAGCCAGCGGGACATTACATTTCATTTTATGAGAATACAGGGGATTTGAAGTTTACCACGAAGTCACTTAATTGGGGTAACTTTTTATTGAATGACTGCGAGGACTTGGTGTTTGGGATTGTCCCTGAATCTGTTTTAGCCACAGAGTCTACCTCACGTGTACAACATTTAGGAAGTACCTTAGCCCTTTGGGATCCAGATAAAAATGGTGTAAGTGACCTGATAATCGGCCATGTAAACTGCGCTCAGTTTCTTTATATGAAAAATGAAGGGACAAGAGCAAAACCACTTTTTCGCACCGTAAATTATAATTTTCCAGCAGGTTCGCCACACAAAGTGCCTTCCCTAGCGAGTGCTTCACCTCTCGATTTAGATGGTGATGGTGCAATGGATTTGCTGGCCTCTTCGCATGTAGCCGATCTGAATCCATCCTTAGAAACGGCATCTTATTACCGATTCGAAAATGGGGCTTTAACCTTAAAAACAAAATCCTTCTTACAGGAGGAAATGATAGATGTGGGGAATAAGGCCTCGCCTGTGTTTTTCGATGTGGAGGGGGATGGGGACTTGGATTTGTTGATTGGAAGTGCCAATGTCACTTTATATGAAAATGTGAATGGGACATTAACG
>CAJCBY010000505.1 GCA_903960725.1 uncultured Cytophagaceae bacterium
TATCGCACAAATTAATCGACGAAATAATTTGGAATTATTATCTGATTTATTAGTTTTGTCCAAGTTTATTTAAGAAATCGTATTTATTACTCCATTTGGAGATAAATTATGGAAGATTATAACAAGATCATCGAGTCCTTAGGTGTTAAATTCATCAAAGCGAGAAACATTAGAATATTACAACCGATTCGTATCAAGAATTTCTATGACGTAGAAAATTCGCTCTTGATATTGTACAAAGGGGAGGTTTCTTTTGGAGAAGAGGAAACGCCGGTGGAAGAAGGCGATATGCTTTTTATCCCAGGAGGTAAAATGATCAGTGTAACGTACGGAAACGCAGAAAAACCGAAAGCAGTGAACAATGAAGAGTTCATGACGCACCGGGAATTGTATTTCGACCAAAATACCGACGCATCTCAAATCGGAACGCAACCTAACTCATTCGGAATGGTAGCCTTCGAAGCGAAAGTTTTCGATTCAGTTAACTTCTTTACTTCCCTAGACATTCCTCCGTTTTTAATCAAACGCGATGATAAATTAGCGTCAACCATCCGCGAGATCTTAGAAGAAGATTTATCTGATGCCATCGGTAAAGGACGTATCATTAAGATCAAAACGGAAGAGATTGTAATCGAAGTAATTCGTTACATTATTGAGAACCGTTTGTTTGTAGAGCAATTAGCTACGAATTCGACCTACTTTAAAGATCCACGATTAATCGATATTTTCGCTTACATCAAGGATCATTTGGGCGGTGATTTGTCCAATAAAGTTTTGGCAAACGTCGCAAACGTATCGGAAGACTACGTAGGTCAATATTTCAAGATGTTAACGGGTATCAACCCACAAGATTATATCGAGTACCAACGTATGGAAGCGGCGGTAGGTTTACTTCGCACAACGAAGAAATCCATTCGCGCGATCGGTTCCGAAGTAGGATACAAAGACACGGCTTATTTCTGCCGTCGTTTCAAGATGATGTTCGGCATTCCAGCTGGAAAGATGAGACGAAGAGAGTCGTTGATGAATATTTAACAAAAAACCCCGCTGAAATCAGCGGGGTTTTTTGTTAGTAGTCAGTATCCAGTAATCAGTAAACAGTGGCTAACTACTGGCTACTGTTCCCTGACTACTGGCTACTGTATCGCAGCTCCGCTGCGACTACATCAAATACTTCAACTTCACTAACTCCCTCTCCGTTAAGAATCTCCAGCTTCCGCGTGGAAGATCTTTCTTGGTTAAGCCAGAGAAAGTGGTACGGTCTAGTTTCGTCACTTCGTAACCGAGGTGTTCGAAAATACGACGAACGATCCGGTTTTTGCCAGAGTGGATTTTAACTCCGATGACGTAGCCGTCTGGAGTGACTTTGGCCAAATCATCTACTTTAATTTCGCCATCCTCTAAGGTTAATCCTTCCTTGATTTTCTCGAAATCTTCGTCCGTCAAAGGCTTGTCTAATTCCGCTTGGTAAATCTTCTCGATTTCGTTCGATGGATGCGTTAATTTATCCGCTAATTCACCATCATTTGTTAATAACAATAGACCAGTGGTATTTCTATCTAAACGTCCTACCGGGTAAATACGCGATTCGGTTGCGTTCTTTACGAGTTCCATTACGGTCTTGCGATCATTCGGGTCGTCGGTGGTGGTTAAGAAGTCTTTGGGCTTATTTAATAATAAGTAAACTGGTTTTTCGCGGTTCAACTTGCGGTTACCGTATTTCACGATGTCCGTAGGCTTCACCTGGTATCCCATTTCTGTGATTACCTTGTTATTTACCTTGATCTCCCCTGCTTCGATTAATTTATCTGCATCGCGACGAGAACAAATTCCCGCGTTTGCGATGTAGCGGTTTAAGCGAATTTCGTCAGAGCGACGTTCGGTTTGAGCAATTTTCTTTTGGATCTTCGCAGGAGCACGCTCCTTGTAACGATCTAATTTATATTGAGGTTCGTAAGCAGGACCCGCATCAAAACGAGAACGGCTTTTAAAGGTCTCGCGATCAGAATAACGTGGATTGCGATCTCCTTCTGGACGCTCAGGGCGATCAGCAGAACGCTCTGTTCGCTCCTCATATTTACGCTCAATGCGCGCAGTTGGATTTTCATCACGCGGTGTAGTCGACTCTTCTGAGCCCTCTACCTTCGGGGTCGCGTTGCGATCCCAGCGATTATCTCCTTTATAAGGTGTACGTGTTGGATTTTCAGTTCTGCCAAAAGGCTTGCGGTCACCGAATGAACGACGCTCACCACCTTCACGGTTGTCACGATTGAATGGTTTGCGATCTCCACCTTGATACGGTTTTCTCTCGCCACCTTGGTAAGGCTTGCGTTCGCCACCCTCTGAATTGTAAGGCTTGCGCTCTGTTGAAAAACGATTGGATGATTCTGAACGTGGTGCACGTGGGGCACCTGAATCGTTACGTGGTCCTCTGAACTCGCGAGGAGCTCCTGAGTCATTGCGGTCGTTACGTGGGCCGTTAAAATCACGACCTGCGGAAGAGCGACCTTCTGATCTGCCGGTAGATCTTGTTGAAGATCTTCCTTCTGGTGCACGACCTTCTGATGGTCGGCTGCTACGACGGCTATCGTCGTTTGAAATTCTTTTTCTCATGGTTGTACAACATCACTGCTGGAATAAAAGATGACGAACGTTTGTCATCTTGCTTTCGATTGTCGAAATTTAGGCAAAGGTACATAAATTAATCGGGTTTGTATTTACATTTACGTAAGATTAGCCACATATGAAATTCGTAAAGCCATTCAATTCAAGCGTTTACCTCTTACTGTTAGCAATTGCCAGTCTAGTAAGCAGTTGTAATTATGACGCGCGATTATTCAAAAAAGCCAAGCAAAACTTCGAGTTAGGGGAATATGAGTGGACGATAAGGGAAGTGAAACCTTTAGCTCAACGCTACTACCGTGCAGCCGAAACCAATTATTTTGTCGCTGAATCATATCGCTTATCGAATCGCATTCAATTTGCAACACCTTTTTATTTGATTGCTAAAGAAAAAGGGAACGTAGACAAAAACATTAATTTGAACCTTGCCTATGCCTCCAAAGCGAACGGAAAATATGCGGATGCTCGTAAGTACCTGAAAGAATTTATTGATTCTAAACCCTCCCGTGAACTAGTGGTGAAGGCTGAAATAGAGTTAGAGAATTTGCCAGCGGTGGAGGAATATAGTAAAAAGCCAACGCCTGTCAAGATTCAAGGTTTAGTAGGAAATACGAATCAGGCAGAATTTGGGCCGATCAAAATGGGGGACGAACTGATTTTAACGAGTTCGAAGAAACCCTTGATTTACAAAAACAATGGTCTCCCCTATTTAGGTTTGTACAAGGCACGCCTGAAAAGTCCTGGCGAGATAGAGAAACTCGAGTTATTTAGCCCAAATTTATTGGATGCGAATGCGAACGAAGGAACTCCCGCTTTTTCGAAAGACGGTAATACGATGGTTTTTGCACGCGGAAACACGGGAAAAAGCAAAGATCTTTCTCCAGATGTTGATTTATATATTTCTACCAAAAGAGATGGCGGTTGGTCTACCCCCGAGCGTTTAGCTATCTCTGATTCCATTGGTTGGGATGGTAGTCCAGCGTTCTCGAGAGATGGGAAAACCTTGTATTTTGCCTCGAATCGAAGAGGGGGTAAAGGCGGATTGGATTTGTATCGCGCACCGATGGACAATTCGGGGCGATTTGGAAGACCGATCAATTTAGGCTCTACGATTAACACACGTGGCAATGAAATCTTCCCGTATGTCTCCGAAGATGGCAAACTCTATTTCTCCTCGGATGGTCACCCTAGCTTAGGTGGTTTAGATATTTTTGTGGCGAGTCGCAGTGGGGATGAAATCCAAATTGAACATTTGGGCGTGCCGGTTAATTCGGTGGGGGATGATTTTGGGTTGTTTCTATCGGATGTTACCCAAGGCTATTTTAGCTCAAATCGAGTGGGTGGAAAAGGGGATGATGATATATATTATTTTGAATCAACTGGATCTGAAGATCGCTGGTGGTCGAATGAAATTACGATTACAGAAAGTGTTGAGCCTGCAAAAGTGGCCTTATACCATGTAAGAACGCAAATTGTCAATGCCCGTAATAAGCCAATCGCAAATGCAAAGGTAGGGGTCAAACGCAATGGGGAAATTCAACCCGTTCAATTTAGTGATGCAGAGGGCTACCTAGAGATCATGGACTTAAATCCAGCTGACCAAATCAGCTTCAACGCCAGCAAGGATAAATTCCTGACGAAGAGAAGCGAATTCCTGATGGATGGCCGAGAGATTCCGAAGCAATTATTGAAGAAAGAATTGACAGATACGACTTTTGACCATAAAATTACCTTGAGTCAAGCTGAAATCGGGGATGAAATAGGGGCCTTATTTGAAGTAAATCCGATTTATTACGATTTAGACAAATCGAATATTCGTCCAGATGCAGCGGCTGAATTAGACAAAATTGTACAGGTTTTGAGAGACAATCCAAACATTTCAATCGAATTAGGTTCTCACACGGATGCGCGTGCAAGTGCGAGCTACAACTTGAAATTATCTCAACGAAGGGCTGAGTCAGCTGTCAGATACATCATCGAACACGGAATTGAAGCGGCGAGAATCAAAGCCAAAGGCTATGGTGAAACGCAACTCATAAACGGCTGTTCCGATGGAGTAGATTGTAGCGAGGAAGCA
>CAJCBY010000506.1 GCA_903960725.1 uncultured Cytophagaceae bacterium
AGCATACGTTAATGGTTCGCGACCTGATTTAGTAAATGGAGGAACGTCTTTGCGTACTAAAGAGCCACCTGAAATCATGACATGTTTTCCAATCGTTGCGAATTGATGAATAGCAGATGATCCTCCAATGATCGCAAAGTCGCCTACAGTTACGTGACCTGCCATCTGAACTGAATTAGCAAGAATGCAATGGTCGCCTATGAAACAGTCGTGCGCTACGTGCACATAGGCCATAACTAAGCAATTTTTGCCAATTACTGTTTTCAACTTATCAGAGGTACCCCGATTAATCGTTACGCATTCTCTTATAGTCGAATTATCTCCAATTTCAGCCGTTGTAGTTTCTCCACCAAACTTTAAATCTTGAGGGATCGCTGAAATAACTGCACCAGGAAAGATGCGCACATTTTTACCAATACGTGCACCGGGATAGATGGTAACATTAGACCCAATCCAAGTTCCGTCGCCTATTTCTACATCTTCATGTATAGAAGTGAAAGCTTCGATGCTAACATTAGCACCAATTTTGGCTTTCGGATCAATATGGGTTAACTGATGAATCATATAAAAAAATCTTACGATTTACGAACTAAACTAGCAGTCATTTCTGCCTCACAAACTACTTGTCCAGCGACATATGCCTTACCAGTCATTTTAGCAATACCTCTTCGGATAGGTGCTTGTAGTTCGCATTTAAAAATAATAGTATCCCCAGGAATAACGCTTCTTCTAAATCGGCAATTTTCTATTCCCACTAGGTACGGCCAATAATTTTCCGGGTCATCTACTGAACTTAAAACAAGGATACCCCCAGTTTGAGCCATCGCCTCCACTTGCATAACACCAGGCATTACTGGATTGTTTGGAAAGTGACCCATGAAGTAGTTCTCATTCATGGTTACATTCTTTACTCCAACAACACTATTATCATCCAGATAAATGATTTTATCAATCATTTGGAATGGGTAACGGTGTGGAAGAAGTTCGTATACACGCTCGTGAGTAAAAATGGGAGGTTGCTTAGGATCGTAGGTTGGAACTTTATTTTTCTCTGCGTCTAACATCAATTTCTTGATCTTTCGGGCTAGTTCCACATTAGAGGCATGACCTGGACGGGAGGCAAGAATCTGCGCTTTAATAGGGCGGCCCACTAAAGCTAAATCCCCCATTAAATCCAACAATTTATGGCGAGCCATTTCATTGCTAAAATGTAGGTTAGTATTATTTAAGATTCCAGCTTCTTTAGAAACAGAAACCTTCGGCTTGCCTAAAACCTCAGATAAATGGGCTAATTCAGCTTCTGAGTAATCTTTATCTGCAATAACAATGGCGTTATTTAAATCCCCGCCTTTTATTAAGCCGGCTTTATAAAGTGCCTCTATTTCGTGTACAAAACAGAACGTTCTACACATAGAGAAGTCTTTCTCAAACTGCGAGACGTGGCTTAAGTTAGCATGCTGACTAGAAAGGAATTTAGAATTGTAGTCTACCATAACTGCCATCCGGTAATCATTCAATGGTAACGCTGCTAATTCAATACCGCTTTCTAGGTCTTTATACCGAACTTCTTCCGTTAATTCAAAGAATTTACGATGGGCGTCTTGCTCGACAAGAATGGCGTCTTTTAATGCTTCGACAAATTTGATGGAACTTCCATCCATGATAGGAGGTTCTGGTCCATCTAATTGAATTAAGATATTATCAACTTCTAGACCAACAAGCGCAGCTAGAACATGTTCCACCGTATTAATTCGAGCGCCATTATGCTCAATCGTTGTTCCGCGTGAGGTGTCTACCACATAATCTACGTCAGCATCTGCAATAGGTTGACCTGGTAAATCAACACGTTGGAATTTGATGCCGTGGTTTGCTGGAGCAGGTAAAAAAGTCATGTTGGCAACTACGCCCGTATGTAATCCTACACCAGATAGGGTAACAGCTTTGGTAATGGTATGTTGCTTATTATTCATACGCAATTAAGATTCTATTCGTTTTAATAAGTCCGGTAATTGACGTAATAAAGCATTACGCTTCAGGTATTCGCTGTTAGGGGAGGCCGGAGTTCCACCTAATATTTGCCCTTCTTTTTTCACCGTTTTCGTTACACCTGATTGGGCTGTTACGATTGTTTTATCCGCTATGGTAATGTGTCCAGCAACTCCTACTTGTCCTCCAATTAGGCAATTTTTACCAATTTTAGTAGAACCTGAAACACCGGTTTGAGCTGCGATGGCCGTATTCGTACCTACTTCTACATTATGGGCAATTTGAACCAAATTGTCTATTTTAACTCCACTTTTAATTAAAGTAGATCCCATAGTAGCCCGGTCAATAGTTGTATTTGCACCTATACTAACATTATCTTCTAAAACTACATTCCCTAATTGCGGTATGGTAGTAAAAGATCCATCTGTTTGTGGGGCAAAACCAAAGCCATCGGATCCAATGACTGCATTTGCGTGAATGGTACAATTATTACCAATAATGGTGTCATTACAAATAACGACTCCTGGATAGATCATGCAATTATTCCCTATGGATACTTTATTTCCAATAGTAACGTGTGCAGCAATGTAATTATTATCACCAACAATAGAGTTAGAGCCAATACTTGAAAATGGCCCCAAATATAGTTCTGAACCTATTTTAGCTGTATCAGCGATCGAACTAGGTTGTTGAATCCCTGTTTCTTTAATGGAAGTAAACTCTTGGTATTTTTGGAGTAAGATAGTAAAAGCAGAATACGGATCTTTTACTTTAATTAAGGTAGCTAATGGCTTTTCTTTTAGGATTAAATCATCCGCTACGATGATTGCAGTAGCTTTTGATTGATATAAATACGATTCGTATTTTGGATTGGCTAAAAAAGAGATACTGCCCGTTTGTCCTTCCTCAATCTTATGAAATGTCGTTATGCTTGCTGACCCGTCACCATCTACTGTTCCTTGAATTAATTGGGCTATTTGATCAACAGTAAATTTCATTCGGTCAAACGATGTTTAATAATGGCAAAGAGAATTTCCACTAGCTCAATTCTCCTTGCAAATATACGCTCTTTGGACAACAAAAATAGTATTTTTTTACAATCTTGCTTAATGCTTGGATGGTCGGTAAATCGGAGGCTTCGAGTAATTCGACCACTTGTCCTTTTTTATTGACCATCTTAATCGTGTTGTCCCCTTGTACATAGGCCGCATTCGAGGTAGATCCTTCTACCACAAAGTAGGTTAATTCGTCCTCCGTAATGCCATATTCTCGTTTAATTGATTCCTCTATTTCGACTCTTTTCGCCTTAGGGAGAGGCTGAGAGCCTAATTTGCAGGTGAATAATTTTCTGGCCAAAAAATGTGAACACAAATGTTTTAGAATTTTATCGCTTGAATTCTTCCATTCTTTGATGGCTGCCCACACGTCGTGGTCATCTAATTCAGTGAAAGAAATTAACAAATTTTCATTCGTAGAAAATTCCTCCCAAGTATAGGTGTTCTTTAAGAATGTTTTTAGCGGGGTAGAGCAGGTCAGTTTTTGGCCTTGTGCAATAAGAAACTTAGCCCGTCGCAAAATTTGAATTAGCATGGTTTCAGCAGCAATTGCCGTTTTATGCAAATACACTTGCCAATACATAAGACGCCTAGCCATTAAGAAGTTTTCAGTGGAGTAAATACCTTTCTCTTCGATGACTAACTGTTCATTTACGAGGTCCATCATACTGAGTAGACGCTCTGAACCAATAAAACCTTCCCTTACACCGGTGTAAAATGAATCTCTGCTTAAGTAATCTAGACGATCAACATCCAATTGGCTTGATACTAATTGATGGAAAAATTTGCGGTGGTATTTATTTTCAAATATTTGAATAGCTAAATCTAATTGTCCCTTAAAATGAATATTTAATTTATTCATTAACAAAGTCGAAACATCTTCGTGTTTCACCTCATTCAATAAGGTATATTCCAATACGTGTGAAAAGGGTCCATGTCCAATATCATGTAATAGAATGGCAATTTCTGCCGCTTGACGCTCTTCAGGGGTGATAGTATATCCTTTTGCTTTTAGGTTATCTAACACTTGATCCATTAGGTGCATGGCTCCTAAAGCATGATGGAAACGTGTGTGATGCGCACCCGGATAGACAAATTCAGCTAAACCTAATTGCTTAATCCGTTTAAGTCGCTGAAAATAAGGGTGGTCAATCAGTTCAAGAATTAATGGATTATTGATTTTAATAAAACCATAAATCGGATCATTAATAATTTTAGTCGGGTACATGGGATATTCTTTTCCGAAATTTAGCTAAAAAGGTTAGTATTCCTTAATTTTGTGTCACATTGAATTCCTTTAAAGGATGTACAATGCGGACTTGTAGCTCAGTTGGTTAGAGCATCTGACTCATAATCAGGGGGTCCATGGTTCGAGCCCATGCTGGTCCACCCTATTTTTTTACCATACTCTTCATAAGGGAGTATGGTTTTTTTTATCCTATAAATTCTAAATAGAGAAGTGCTACTGCTGCTAGTGTCATGATGATAAGAGCTGCAAAGCCTAGCACATTCGACAAGCGGGAATTGGTATTTTCTCCCATAATTTCCTTGTTATTCGAAATATGTAGTATAATGGCAATTAATACGGGCGCTGTCATTCCGTATAAAATGGCTGTATAAATAAGTGCATCAATCGGGGATATACCAACGTAGTTCAGCGAAAGACCTACAAATAGGGATAAGGCGATGATGGAATAGAAGCCTTTGGCCTCATGAAACTTTTTATTTAGTCCTTGCTCCCAACCAAATGTCTCTGTAAATATATAAGATAGCGAGCCGCTTAACACGGGAATTGCGATAAGGCCTGTGCCTAGTATACCTATGGCAAATAACCAATAGGCCATTTCGCCAGCCAGCGGCTTTAGTGCTGAAGCAGCTTGTTCTACTGTATCTATCTGATGAATCCCGCTTTTGTATAGAACCGTTCCAGTAGTTAGAATAATGAAATACATGACAAATCCTGAAAATCCCAATCCGAAATCCACATCTTGTTCCATCTCATGTATAATTCGCTTATTCACTATGAGTTTTTTATGAGCACTCATTTCTTCCACTTCTACGGACGCTTGCCAAAAGAACAAATAGGGTGAAATAGTTGTACCTAAAATACCTACTAAAATGGCCACATATTCTTTGTTAAATTGAATGTTTGGCACAAATGTGGCCATAAATATTTCCTTGAGGTCTTGCTTGTAAAGGAATGGAACGATAAAGTAGACTAGCATCACAATGCACAAATACTTTAAGATCGCTGCAATTTTTGAATAGGGCAAATAGATAATTAGGCCCAATAACAGTAAGGTAAATAAGACACTAAAATAACTCTGCTCAACGCTAGGAAAAAGTAAATTGCCCACAGCTCCCATGCCCGAAATATCCGCACCAATATTCATAATGATAGCAGGGAAACTGAAAAGAAGCATAAGATAGAGCACTGGCTTGGAGTAATGCTTTTTAATAGTACCCGTTAATCCCTGTTTTGTCACTAATCCAATTCGTGCACACATTTGCTGAATGGCGGCCATTAAGGGAAAGGCAATTAAAGCAGTCCAAAGGGTTGAAAGGCCCCATCCTGCACCTGCTTGCGAATAGGTGGCAATCCCCGAAGGATCATCATCGCTTGCACCTGTCACTAAGCCGGGTCCTAAAAGCTTCCAAAAACGTGCAATCCTTGATTTAATTCCCATTTAATTTATCAGTATAGTGGTAATTTACTAAGTATTGATTTTGAATCATTATATTTTTGTACATTACATTTATATCTAACCACTTCATAATGCTGTTTCTATTTCAATCTATATTTGTCATGACGCTATTTACTAGTTTTATGACACCTTCGATTATCTTTCTGAAATCAAGAGGGTCTTTATTCGCTAATCCTAATATCTATTTAGCCGCATTATTTTTTATTTCTGGTATTTATTGTTTGACTGTCTATTCGATGTCTTTGGGGCATAGTTTGTTATTCACAGTCTTGTTATATGGTAATTTCTCGTCTATTTATTTTTTAATAGGGCCATTGTTGTATTTCTATTTAAGAAGTTTGAAAACAGGCTCTACAAGATTAAGTTCAATTGACTTACTCCATTTTATACCCTTTACACTCGTCTTTATTGATACCATTCCGTATTATTTATCTGATTATTCGTACAAAGTCCAAGTGGTTCAGCAAGTATTTAGTAACTGGACTTCGATGTTTAGCATTCGTTTAGGATTCGTATTTAATGCGGCTCATTTATATATTCTGAGGCCGTTATTATTGACTTTTTATACGATCTGGGGGATAAAGTATTTATTCAGAAATCATGTCTATTTTTTTAAGGCTACTCAATTAGGGAGATGGTTGCTGCTATTCTTGTTTTTTCAGTGGTTGGTTTTTGTGGGCATGAGTTCAGTCTTTTTGGGTGTTTGGTTAGAAAATTCTTACGGATGGTCACATCTCAATTACCCTAGTGAGATTAAATATATTTCCTTGGTATCGTATATGGTAATGGTTTGTACTTTGTATTTCTTTCCTCAGGTCATTTATTTAAATGCAGAGCGATTTAAACGGATATTAAATTACCAAGAGGCCTATTGGTGGAAGATGGATCAAGCTATGAATACTTGTTACATTTTTGATAAGCCCTTTTTGAAGGCTAATTTGACTTTGGATCAATTCGGGGAATTAGTCCAAAAGGATACAAAAGAATTGCGCGATTTTTTTGAACTTTATCTTTTCACTAACTTCACTGATGAAATGAATCGATTGCGGGTTCAATTTGCTAAGAATTTAATCAAACATGGATGTATAAAAAAGGCCTGTTTGAAGAATTTGCACTTGGAATCTGGTTTTAGTACCTCTAAAGATTTAGAGGCTTATTTTTTAGAATTTGAAGGCCTAACTATTCAGGGTTTCATTCAATCAATTACTACATAGCGCTATGAAAAGTACTTTTATTACATTTTTATTTATTTGTTCAGTTCAGCTTGTTTTTGGGCAAAAGGTAATCAGTTCTTCAATTGGTTCAGGTGGTACAACCACGACAGTAGATGGAAAGTATTATTCCCAAATCATTGGGCAGCAGAGCGCCGTTACAGGAACCTCTACTAATGGAGGTGTGGTCGTTCGTCAAGGTTTTAAACAACCGTCTTTGTTAGCAAGAAGTATAGCTGCCTCTGGCATTAAGTTGAATGTTCAGGAAGAAAATCCGATTACCTACACCACCTATCCGAACCCTTTTGTTGATAAATTAACTATTGGATTCTCGGTGCCTAGCACAAAACCCACTTTTGTGGCTATTTATGATCAGGTAGGATCTGTTATTTACCAGCACACTTATGAAGCGCCCATAAAAGAAATTGTTTTTACAGACTTCTCAGGCATTCGTGTGGGTAAATATGTTTTACATGTAATTTCATCAGGAAAACCTTTTGCAACTACTATTGTAAAAGAATAATTAGAGGCTAAATGCCACATATTTATTGCCTTTAGGAGTTCCTAATTTAGTTCCTCCACAAGCAATAACAATGTATTGTTTACCATTCACAGAGTAAGTGGATGGAGTGGCAAAAGCTGCTGCGGGCAAGGTAATTGTACGTAGCAGCTTTCCTGTTTTACTCGCATAGATACGCATTTTGCCATCTTTAGCAGCTCCGATAATTAAAAGTCCGCTAGCTGTTACTATGGGGCCTCCATAATTTTCTGCCCCTGTTCCAGTAATTCCTTTTTGAGCTAAGGTTGGTTCGTCTCCAAAAGGTATTTTCCATAGGTATTTACCTGAATTTAAATCAATGGCATTTAATGTTCCCCAGGGAGGACTCAGAGCAGGCAGACCTTTGGAATCTAGGAATTTGTTATATCCGGTCATTTGATATGGAGAAACGTATCCTTGGGAGGTTGAAGACGCGACTTCTTTGGGAACCTCATTTAAAATGAATGATAGGATATTTTCTCGGTCTTCTTTTGAAAGTTGGCTGAAGCCAGGCATCATGCCTTTTCCATTGTTTATTAGTTGCTGTAGGTAAGGCTTTGTTCTTTTTGAGGATATATCGACTAAGGAGGGGTATCCGCTCAACGGATTACCTTTTTTGTTTGCTCCATGGCAGGATTGACAATTCGTTTGATAGGCTTTTTCTCCAGGATTTGAGCTATTCGATTTAGCTGGAACCATCGTTTGAATCCAGCCCATTTCATTGCTATTAATATATAGAATACCGTCCGGGTCTGCCGCTGCGCCACCCCATTCTCCACCACCATCAAATCCAGGTAATATCAGATTACCTTTTTCGCTTGGCGCATCGTGCCACCCTTTGTTTAAAGAAGTTAATGTTTTCACTAGTTCCTCTTTGTTTTCAGCATAAGGGTTAATATCGTCGTTCTGAATTTCTGATGATAATCGAGCATAAGGTTTCGGGATAGTAGGGTAGGGTTGTGTTAACCACGCCTTTTCGCCTAGTAATAAAGATCCTTTTACTTTTTTTTCCAAAATAGGGAATAGCGGTTTTCCGCTTACTCGATCAAATAGGAATACAAAACCTTGCTTCGTGATTTGAGCCACAGCGGCCCTTTTTTTCCCGTTATGAGTGACCGTAATTAAATTAGGTGGTGCAGGTAAATCACGATCCCAGAGGTCGTGGTGTGTGGTTTGGAAATGCCACAGACGTTTACCCGTTTTAGCATCTAGGGCAAGTAAACAGTTCGAAAATAAGTTAGATCCTTCTCGATTTCCACCGTAAAAATCATATCCTGCAGAGCCTGTGGGCACATATAGGATGCCTCTTTCCGTATCTACTGCCATTCCAGCCCAATTATTGGCGGCGCCGGTGTGGGTATTGAGATACGCATCTTTTGGCCATGATTCAAAACCTTTCTCCCCTGGATAAGGAATTGTATGAAAGGTCCAAACTAACTTACCCGTGATTACATCGAAGGCTCGAATGTCCCCTGGGGCTGCATCTGCACCCTCAGAAAGACGAACGGGCATAATGATGAGGTTATGGTAAATGGTGCCTGGCGTATTCGAAATAATGAATTTATTCGCCGCGATAGACGGTAAACCTAGATGTAAATCGATTTTTCCTTGATCTCCAAAACTAGCAATTGGTTTCCCTGTCCCTGCATCTAAAGCCCAGAGATTTGGCCCTGCAGTATATAAAATACGTTTCTCTATACCATTCGTCCAATAACTTACTCCTCTGGAGGTACTAGCCCAGTTTTTCAATGGATCTCCAAATCGCCAAATTTCTTTTCCCGTCGCAGCATCCAAAGCAAAAGCCTGAACCGTAGAACTAACACCATAAAGAATACCTTTGATGATTAGTGGATTAACCTGCATTTGGCCGGAGTCAGGAAGATTATATTCCCAGGCGACTTTTAGTTGTTCAACGTTTGCAGGATTTATTTGTGTTAGCGTAGAATAGTGGTTGCGATCAGACCCACCTAAATACTCAGCCCAATCATCGGAGGAGGTGAAAGCAAAGGCGGCAAACGCTAAAACCAGACACTTTTTATACATACATTTTCAAATTATAATGCTAGTTTAGTGTGATTTTAGCTCTAAACCTTATCAAAATGAAATTATTTGCTCTACATGGTATGACATTGTTTATTCATTATGTCTATGGGGCGATTTAACGTAGGCCAAAACTTCACTTGACCCACCATAAGTAAAATTTTCTACGGATTAGACAGTAAATTCAATGGGTTTTACTCTTAAGATAAAGGTGCCAGCATATACCACAGCAACCGTGATTTTACAGCTAAAAGGCAAAAAACGGAATCAAGCAGGAGAGGAATTGGTGGGGTTCTCATACAATTACTTATACATTGACAATAAAATAAACGATAATGGGTTCAATTTTAGGTCTTTTCTTCCATTCATTAGGTGGTTTCGCATC
>CAJCBY010000507.1 GCA_903960725.1 uncultured Cytophagaceae bacterium
GAAGTGGAAGCGGAGGAGACGGTGGAAGATGCAGGGCAGGCGAAAGATTCTGTTTGGGCTTATCCAAATCTTGTTTTAGGTCTAGTGGCTTTCTTTCTATATGTGGGTGTGGAAGTGATCGCGGGAGATACGATTATCAATTATGGTGTTTCTCAAGGGTTTAGTCAGGATGTAGCCAAAATCTTTACGACTTATACCTTATACGGTATGTTAGCCGGCTATGTTATTGGTATCTTCTTTATTCCCAAATACTTATCGCAACAAAAAGCCTTAAATTATTCGGCTATTTTAGGGGTTGTATTTTCAATCGGTGCTATTGCTTTCACGGGATTTAATTCAGTTTTATGCCTTGCCTTATTGGGATTAGCCAATGCCTTAATGTGGCCAGCATTGTGGCCTTTAGCGATTAATGGATTAGGTAAATTTACGAAGATTGGTAGTGCCTTGATTATTATGATGATATCAGGTGGTGCGCTAATGCCTTTATTGTATGGTAAAATCGCCGATCAAATTGGGAATACGCAAAGCGCTTACCTGATTTTAATCCCATGCTACATTTTTATCTATTATTACGCAACAATTGGGCATAAAAAGAGTTCATGGAAGTAGAATTGCCTATTTTTGCGTTTTGATTCTGTTATGTCTAAAATTATTAATTTGAACGATCCCCTACTCGCTGATGGAAATCAGTATGCTCCGTCACTCTATGCATATCAAAGACGCAGCACGATTCCTGTTCAAATAGGTGAGCTCTATTTAGGTTCAGACTTTCCCATTCGGATTCAGTCGATGACTACGGTAGATACCATGGATACGCAAGGATCAATTGAGCAATCTATTCGAATGATAGATGCTGGTTGCGAATTAGTTCGCATCACGGCTCCCTCTGTTAAAGAGGCTCAGAATCTCGAGAACATTCGCAAAGGTTTGCGGGAGCGTGGTTACAAGACACCTTTAGTGGCTGACATTCACTTTACGCCTAATGCCGCTGAACTAGCTGCTAGAATCGTCGAAAAGGTTCGTATTAATCCTGGAAACTACGCAGATAAAAAACGCTTTGAAACCATTGATTATACAGACGCGTCTTATTCGTCAGAATTAGATCGTATTCGGGATAAATTCCTCCCTTTAGTCAAAATATGTAAAGAATACGGCACGGCGATGCGTATTGGTACGAATCACGGCTCGCTTTCAGATCGTATTTTAAGTCGTTACGGAGATACGCCTAATGGGATGGTGGAATCAGCTTTGGAATTCCTTCGCATTTGTGAGGATGAGAACTATTTCAACATCGTTCTTTCGATGAAATCGTCGAATACACAGGTGATGGTGGAAGCGTATCGATTATTGAGTAAGAAGTTAAAGGACGGAGGATTTAAGGATTATCCAATGCACTTAGGTGTAACAGAGGCTGGTGACGGAGAAGATGGTCGCATTAAATCGGCAGTAGGTATAGGTACGTTATTAGAAGATGGTTTAGGTGATACGATTCGCGTATCGTTGACGGAGGATCCTGAATTCGAGATTCCCGTGGCGCAAGATTTAGCACGTCGTTATGATACACGTGCTTCTGCTCAAGATCCCATCCCTGTTTTTAGAGGTGATTCTGTTGCATTTGACTCCCCTATACACCCTTTTGCGCATTCGCGTAGAAAGACGTCGGAGATTTTTTCGATGGGTGGTCATCAGGTTCCTCGCGTAATCGCAGACTTTTCTACTCGATCATCCATTTCAATTGCTGATTTAAAGTCGATAGGGCATTTCTATTTGCCTGAGCCTGATAAATGGGCGATGAATGACCTGGGTGCTGATTTTATTTATACAGGTCAGCAGTCACTCGATTTTATGTTACCTAATGGCCTACGTCAAATTCAAGATGCCTCCATTTGGTCACCGTCGGAATACGTATATCCCTTATTCAGCTATGCAGAATATCAAATTGCTACACAAAAGCATGCGACTGTAAATTTCGTATCATTGGATGCAGCAGAATTAGTGGCAGGGGCTGATGAGTTTGATTCTACTTGCGTGATTGTGTTACATTCTTCGAATGCGCATCAAATGCCTGCGATTCGACGCGCTTTCTTTCATTTGATTGAAAAGGGAATTGTTAATCCAGTTATTATTCACCTAAACTACACTTCCATTTCAGACGATCAATTTCAATTATTCGCCCCTACGGATGGTGGAGCCTTGTTCATTGATGGTTTAGGCGATGGTTTGATGCTTAGCCTAAAGCATTCGAAGAATAAAGAGGCGTTGTGTAATTCGACGAATTTTGGGACATTGCAAGCGAGTAGAATGCGTATTTCGAAAACGGAGTACATCTCTTGTCCGTCTTGTGGTCGCACCTTATTTGACCTACAAGAAACGACGGCTATGATTCGTCAAAAAACTGATCACTTAAAAGGTATCAAAATAGGCATTATGGGCTGCATCGTTAATGGTCCAGGTGAGATGGCTGATGCAGATTATGGGTATGTAGGTATCGGAAAAGATAAGATTGCGCTCTACAAAGGGCAAGAAGTAGTGAAAAAGTCTGTTCCTGCAGATTCTGCGGTGGATGAATTAATCACGTTAATTAAGGAGCATGGAGATTGGCGCGAGCCCTCTATAAACGACTAGACTATGAGCAGATTAAGAGAACAATTTAGAGTGGGGGAAGTTTTCACGTATTTCATTCGTGTATTCCAAAAGCCAAAGCCAGGAGCAGCACCCGCTAACTTTAACTTACGCGCCATGCACACGATCAACAAGATTTCGATCTTGATGTTTATCGTTTGTCTGATTGTGATGATTTACCGCGCTTTTCTGCGCTAATTATTTAGTACCGTAAAGACACCAAGATGATTTTGCTTTTTTCAAAGCAGCGGCATCTTTTGTCTTTCCTTTGACATAATCACACAAGAATTGATTCTCCTTTGGACCTAATGCGCCAGGCATTGAATTGATTAATTCATCAATTACTTTCATCGCTTGCGTGGTCTTTTTCTGCTTGAATAGCATATCAGATTCGACCATCCAGGTTCTTCGATTAATACTGGCACGGTCTAAGCCCGTTTTAGCCATTTGGATTTTCATCTTCATCAACCCCGCTTCACCTAATTTTGCAGCTTGTGAGCTAGATAAAGTAATGGAGAAGATATTCTCATACACCATCCTAACCATAGACGGGTCATAAATGGAATTGTAAAAATTTATGTTGCGGATGAAATAATCAAATAGGCGATTATCGTGGCTCATAAGTGCCACTTGCATGATGTTGAAAGTTGATTGAGAGCTGTATTGCGCCGTTTTTAATAAGGCGATGTACGCATTCATTGCCTTGATATTAGATACCGTGTCCCCTGTGATGCGAGCATAATGAGCATAATTCAACAACATACCTGGATTTTTTTCCCCTGCCGCTAAACGTTTAGGAAATTGAGCTACTTGTTCTGCCGGGTTTATCGCTTTGGTAGCGATTCCATTCACCATTACTACTGTATTGTCTTTCTCGCCAAAAATCCTCGCTTGCACTATTTTCATCGTTTTAGGTTCGAAGAAAACAAAGGTTGGTGTCGCATTCAAAATAATTCCAGCCTGCTTTAAAGTCATTTGATTCGCAGGATTACGAATATCTAATTGGTAGTTAACGAAATTTTTATTGTAGACAGCTCCTACAGCCTGCTGATTAAATACCCCTTTGAACGAACTACATACGTGGCAATCAGGGGCATAAATTTCCATGAAAAGCAATTTATTTTGCTTAATGGCTTCTGCCCGCGCTTCTTGTAAAGAGGCAGCTGAACTAAAATTAATGCCTTGTGAAAGCCCTAAAAAGGGTAATATCAGGAGTAGGAGTATTTTTTTCATACTTAGTTAGCGCCTTTCTCAGCGGCTACGATTTCTTTCTGTAAATGGGTTGATAGTGTACGGCAAACGGCCTCTAATTCTTGAGCAAAGAAGTTATCGCCTGTAGCCTGCAAAGAGGCGTCTGCCACAGTTCCTACTACTTCAATGAAGAATCTTTTCATGTCCATTACTTCCATGTCTTTCGTCCAAAGAGGTAATGTTAACGTGCCTTTATGGTAAGGATCCCAAGTAGCGACTAAAATGGCCTTGGTCTCTTCGATCCCTTCGTTAGGATTATCAGTAGCGGACCAAGAGATTTGTTCTGGGATATTTTGGTCGTCTAATTGTATTTTAAAATTGATTTCAGAATGTTTCATGGATGTAAAATTAATCGTATTTTCGTATAAATTAAGGAAAATTAATGGTTAAGGCTGAAATTATTACCATTGGGGATGAGATACTCTACGGGCAAATCCTGGATACAAATACTCAGTGGATCAGTCTTGAATTAGATAAATTAGGCATTAAGACCGTACGGAAATCATCCGTGGGTGATCAAAAATCAGAAATTCTTCAGATACTAAACGAAGCTGCAAATCGCGCCGACGTCGTATTTATTACGGGTGGACTTGGACCTACGAAGGACGATTTGACTAAAAAAATACTAGCAGAATATTTTGGATGTGAATTAGCTATGCATCCTCAGGCTTTACAAGATGTGACAGAATTCTTTGCTAAACGTGGTAGAGAGTTATCGGAAATTAATCGGGATCAAGCCTTATTACCTACGAAAGCAGAATTTGTTCGCAATAGTCAAGGTACTGCGCCAGGGATGTGGTTTAATGAGAAAGGTGTGATCTGGGTTTCGATGCCAGGGGTTCCTTATGAGATGAAAAATATCATGGAGCATGAAGTGCTTCCGCGATTGGTAAATCACTTCCAGATGCCGGTTATTTATCACAAGGTTATCAAGACTGTCGGAATAGGTGAATCTTATTTGTCGGAATTGATAGAGAGCTGGGAATTGCAACTGCCTGAACATATTAAATTAGCTTATTTGCCCTCTATGGGTATCGTTAAATTACGTTTAACGGCTGTGGGTGAAGATTTAGAACAATTGAAAGTAGAGGTTGAATCAGAATTGCAAAAAGTGAATCCGTTGATTAAGTCCTATATTTTTGGATATGAAAAGGATGAATTAGCGGACGTGGTAGGTCGCTTGTTGATTGGTCAGAAAGCTACTTTATCCGTAGCAGAGAGTTGTACTGGCGGGCATTTAGCACATCAGTTTACTCAAAATGCAGGAAGTTCAGCTTATTTTATGGGTGGGATACTCTCCTATGCGAATCAGGTAAAAATAGATCAATTGGGCGTATCAGAGCAGATTTTAGCTAGCGATGGAGCTGTTTCTGAAGCTTGTATTCAGGCTATGGCGCAGGGTGTACAAAAGAGACTGGGGACCACCTATGCTTTAGCTACATCTGGCATTGCTGGACCCGATGGAGGAACTGCTGAAAAACCGGTAGGGACCGTATGGATTGCTTTGGCACATCCTGAAGGAGTTATTTCCAGAAAATTAACTTTAGGTGGAACTCGAATGCAAAATATTTATTTAAGCTCGTTAGCTTGTGTAAATTTGTTGCGCAAATATCTATTAAACGATTTAAACTAAGCCTATGGCCATTACAGAGGTGATTATGCCCAAAATGGGTGAAAGTATCATGGAAGCGACTGTTTTAAATTGGTTAAAGCAGCCGGGTGATTATGTGGAAGTGGATGAGTTTATCTTAGAAGTAGCCACAGATAAGATTGATACGGAAGTACCTTCGCCGGTCGCCGGTTATTTACAAAAGATTTTAGTTCCAGTAGGGTCAGTGGCTACCATTGGAAAAGCTATCTGTATACTGGATGCCGTTTCTACAGAGACACCAGAAGCGAATGATACGTTCTCTTTGGATGAAAATATGTCTGCTTTAATCGATTTAACGGTAGGAACCTCTGAGTTAAGTACTGATAAATCAACTAATCCGTGGATTTCTCCCTTAATTAAGCAGATTTGTCAGTCTGAGAATGTGTCCCAAAGAGAATTAAACCAAATCTCTGGTTCAGGTCTAGATGGTCGAATCACAAAGAAAGATGTGTTGAATTACATCGCAGTCCGCAACTCAAAGAGAATGATTTCTTCAGGAACCTTGAGTCAAGGGGCTGGAATGCGTTTGCCAGGTGACGAAGTAATTGAAATGGATCGCATGCGGAAGATGATTTCCGAGCGCATGCTTGATTCTAAACGCATTGCACCCCATGTTACGTCATTCTTAGAGGCCGATGTAACCAACCTGGTTACTTGGCGTTCAAAAGTAAAACAGGATTTTCAAGATAAATACCAGGAGGCTTTAACCTTCACTCCGCTCCTATTTAAAGCAACCGCAGACGCCTTGAAAGATTTTCCAGGTATGCTGATTTCCGTAGAAGGAAATTACATCGTGCAGCACGCACAAATAAACATAGGAATGGCTGTTGCTTTGCCCAATGGCAATTTAATTGTTCCTGTGATTCACGAAGTGGATAAATTGTCCTTAGTCGAGCTAACCCAAAAGGTAAATGATCTTTCTGCGCGTGCTCGAGCTAATAAATTGAAGCCAGCTGATTTAGAGGGTGGAACATTTACGATATCGAATATTGGTGGTTTTGGCAATTTAATGGGAACGCCTATTATCGTGCAACCACAGGTGGGTATTTTAGCTTTTGGCGTTATAGAAAAGAAGCCAGCTGTCATTACGAATGAAAAAGGTGACGACGTTATTGCTATTCGTCAAAAGATGTTCATCTCGCATTCGTATGATCATCGAGTGGTGGATGGATCGCTAGGAGGAGGATTTGTGAAGCGGGTTGCTGATTACTTAGAGAAGTTCAGTGCTAATACAGAGATATAAAAAAAGAGCCTCATTCGAGGCTCTTTTTGTTTATTGTATAAGTAAATTTTAAAACTTAGCATCTGCTGGTTTCACATTCGGACGAATGATCTTTAGCAATGTTAATAATTTAATCATCGGATAAGTAGGATCAAACTCAAACCATTTTGTTGCGAAATTAACGCGGTTAGGTAGTTTGTGGTGGTTGTTTTGGAACAACTCGCCCATCATTACCACATCAAAAATTAATGAATTTTTCGAGTGATCATGATTGTCAAAGTTTTGGTAACCATATTTATGGCCTGACCAATTCACGATAGCGCCGTGCACCGGTCCCATTAAAAAATGAACAGGTAACAAGAAGAAAAAGGCCCAATGCATATCGAAGTATACGTAACCTACAATGTACAAGGACGCATAAGCTACTCCCCATCCTAAACGAGAAATCCATGAATCCCCGATTCTTTCAATTGTCTTAGAAACTGGGTAATCATGCTCAAAACGCTCTTCTACCTTTTGATCTCTATTTAAAACAGCGTTATAGATATTTTTAGTCTTCCACATCATCGTAAATACGTTGCTCGAGAACATTGGTGAGTGTGGGTCTTTCTTCGTGTCCGAGAAAGCATGGTGCATTCTGTGAAGAATAGCATAGGCTCTCGGGCTTAAAAAAGAGGATCCTTGCGATAAATACGTCAAGAAGTAAAAGAATTTCTCCCAAAACTTACTCATTAAAAACATCTTATGAGCGGAGTATCGGTGAAGGAAAAACGTTTGGCTAAACAAAGAAACATACCAATGTATGAAGAAAGCCGGAAGTACTAATTGCATAATAGAAAGGATGATTTAATGTTTTAACAAAAGTACAAAGCAAATGTTTCTTATTTCACCTGCTAATCAATAAAAAATCTGATTTTAATCAATGTTTAAAATATGTAATGCATGACAAATGGCTATCCCTGCCGTTTCTGTACGTAAAATAGGCTTTCCTAAACTAAACGGTTTCCAATGATTATTTTTCAAAATAGCCGATTCCTCTGCCGTAAAGTCCCCTTCCGGACCTACGATTACATGGTATTCCTGATCTTTTGAGGCTACTTTAGTCAGCACATTAACAGGTGGATTCGAAATAAAGGCAAATAATTTTTCGCCTCCCTCTTTTTCAGCCACCTCCTTGAAGGTATGCAATCCAGTAATTTCGGGTAAATAGAGATTCTTAGATTGTTTCAAAGCTGAAATCGCTGTTTTTTCTAATCGTTGAAGCTTAATCTCTTTTCGTTCTGAATTTTTAGACGCAAAGAAATGTATCCCATGGATTCCGAATTCCCCACATTTTTCTACCATCCATTCCATACGTTCCATCTGCTTCGTGGGCGCCACATAAAGATGAATCGTAAAAGCAGGTTCAGGTTCAGTTTCGATTAATGCTAAGGTGCCAAAAGCTACTTTTTTGCCTTCAATGGCCGTAATTTTTGACGCAAACTTTTTACCACGGCCATCCAATAAATGAATGACTTCCCCCACTCTTAAACGTAATACCTTAGAAGCATGAAAGGATTCCTCTTCAGATAAATAAGAGGAATCCTTTGCATTAGGAGCGTAAAATACAGCTATACTCATGTTAGTCTTCGTCCTCCTCGTCCTCATCATCTGAGTTAAAGGTGTAAAGCGATGGATCTAGGCTTAAGGTGTTACTATTAAAGTCCTTTACAAATTGAGATAACATGTCATCATCTAAAGCTGGAACATAAAGCGCTGCTTCAATACTAACACCATAATCGAATTCTGGATCGATTTCGATGTATTCTGCCACTTTTATTTCCTCGTTCTCCTCTAAATCTTCAATGACTTCCAGAATAAGCATTTCCACCTCTTCATCTAATTCCTCATTAGGCTCGTAATTTTCATCGCGATTCTCTAAAGGAACATATAAAGGATATTGCTGAATGATTTCTCTCTCAGCCGCTTCATACAATAAGCTTGAATAATGTAACTGTAACGTACAAACAATGGCATCATAGATGACCTCTTGTTTCTCAAATTGACCCACGAATTGGATATGAACCATTTCTCGTTCATTTCCTGATGGAAGGTCTTCGTCTAAAATATAAACGAATGAACGTTTTTCTGCTTCGCATTGCTTTTTAAGTGACGCTATTTCGGCTGGATCGAATCCAGGATTTGTGTTATTGGACATGGGGGTTATTTGATTAACAAAAGTTCACGGTATTTAGGTAAAGGCCACTCATCATCGTCAATAATTAATTCTAATTTATCGACGTTATACCGAATCTCTTCGAAATAATCTTTCACTTTCGTGCTATATAAAATAGCTCTTTGTTCTAAATCTTCCGTATTATTCGCCTCTTTACGCGCTTCAGTCATTTCGCTTTGCATGCGAACAATAGAAGATGTGTATTCGGAGATCTTTTTGATCATTTCAATGGTTGGTGCATAGTATTGTGGATCAATGCCAATTTCTTTTTGGCCTTTAACGTTCTCTACTAATTGCGTTTGGTATTTCAGTGAAGTAGAAACGATGTGGTTAATCGCCATGTCACCGATCACACGTGATTCAATTTGAATCTTCTTCACATAGTTTTCTAATTCAATTTCATGACGAGCGTGCATTTCTTCTTTTGAATAAATGCCATGCTTCGTGAATAATTCGATGGACTCTGGACGTGCATAAACAGCCAAAGCCTCCGGAGTTGTCTTTAAATTAGACAATCCACGACGCGCTGCCTCTTCTACCCATTCATCCGAATATCCATTTCCTTCGAAGCGAATTTTTTTAGATTCTTTCACACAACGCTTCAGCACCTCCATAATCGCTAATTCTTTCTTCACTCCTTTTTCTAAAATCGTTTCCACCTCTTTGCGAAACTTGATTAATTGCTCAGCAACTATCGTATTTAGAATGGTCATGGGAGCAGCAGAATTAGCAGATGAACCTACAGCACGGAACTCAAATTTATTACCTGTGAAGGCAAATGGAGAGGTTCTGTTACGATCTGTATTATCTAGAATTAGGGACGGTATTTTATTAATTCCTAATTTCAAGTACACATTATCCCCTTTTTCTAATTGAATTTCATCTAAGCCATCCATGTTTTCCATATCGTCCAAAACCTGGCTCATCGTACTGCCTAAGAACGCAGATACAATCGCTGGAGGTGCTTCATTCGCACCCAAACGGTGCTCGTTTCCAGCTGAAGCAATGGATGCTCGCAATAAATCTGCGTGATCATGTACTGCTTTTAACGTATTCACAAAGAAGGTTAAGAAACGTAGGTTTTCTTTTGGTTTAGACGATGGAGCTAATAAATTGATTCCAGTATCAGTCGCCAAAGCCCAGTTATTGTGCTTTCCAGATCCATTGATACCCGCAAAAGGCTTCTCATGGAAAAGAACTTTAAGTTTATGCTTCGAGGCCACTTTAGACATCAAATCCATTAATAAGGCATTGTGGTCACAAGCTAAATTAGCCTCTTCAAAAGTAGGTGCTACCTCAAATTGTGCCGGAGCCACCTCATTATGACGCGTTCTAACAGGCATTCCTAATTTTAGCGCCTCGATTTCGAAGTCTACCATGAAGGCATTCACGCGGTTTGGAATAGATCCAAAATAATGATCTTCTAATTGCTGTCCTTTCGCTGGTGCATGACCGAAAACCGTACGTCCTGCCATCACTAAATCAGGACGAGCATTAAATAAAGCTTCGTCAACGACAAAATATTCTTGCTCAGCCCCTAGTGTCGGAATGACTTTACTCACATCGCGGTTAAAGAATTCTTTAATTACAGCGGTCGCTGCTTTATCTACTAATTCGATTGATTTTAATAAAGGCGTTTTGTAATCTAACGCTTCTCCCGTGTA
>CAJCBY010000508.1 GCA_903960725.1 uncultured Cytophagaceae bacterium
ATCAGGTGGCATATCAAGATCACCCACGAGAATGTTCGGTGAATTATATAGCCCAGATCTAGGTTTTCGACCCATTGGTCTTTAGCCCCTTCCCCTAAGGCTTTAATCACATGGTCCATATTCTCCCGCACTTGTGTGCCTAAGATAATTTGGACTAGAACTACGATCAAACTTATCCCAATCCACTGGCGATTCAACACCGGTATAACCTCTGAGGAAGATTGATTGTTTAGCGCTTTTATTAAAAAATAGATGACCCCGATGGACAATAACATGTGAGCGGTTACCACTCCAGGTAATAGAAAGGAGTCCACCACATATTTTCCTAATACCGCATTCGCTAAGATTAACAAGAGGCTTGCCAAAGTAGGCAAGAATACGTTGCGCCCTTCTTTATAGGCAAAAACTGTGGTGATTAATACGATTAATCCAGTCAAGGCCCCTAACAATCGATTGATGTATTCAATCCAGGTTTTAGTGGCGTTAAATTCGACCTCGCCGTGCAGCTTGTCTTGGTAGATGACTTCGTAATGAAGTGGTAACTCCTCCACTTTCGTCGGAGGAATAAATCTCCCAAAGCATTTCGGCCAATCCGGACATCCCATTCCTGATCCTGTGCTGCGAACGATACCGCCAGCGAGGATAAGCATATAAATGCTCAGGAGTGAAAGGATTGTGAAATTTTTAAAGGTCATTTTTGGGGTAAAAAAAAGATGCATCTAAATGAGATTCATTCGGATGCATCTTTGATTTTTCGGGTTAATTAACGGTTATAACTTTCGTTTTGCGCGCCTAATAAACCATCGATATCTTTCTCTTTTGCAATTTCAGCTTCTTCCTCAGGAAGGTTAGAGCTTTTTGTTGCAGAGAATGGTACGTTTTGTGGAATGAAATCTTGCTCAGCACCTGGCTTAGAATAATCATATGGCCAACGGTAAACAGCTGGAATTTCGCCTACCCAGTTTCCGTGTTCTGGATTAATCGGTGTAGTCCACTCTAATGTATTGGAGTTCCACGGATTTTGTGGCGCTATTTTCCCTTTGAAGATCGAGTAGAAGAAGTTCCAAGCAAAGATCGCTTGTGCAGAGAACGTAATGATCGCTGCAATCGAGATAAATGCGTTCATATCTGTAAAGGCCGCTGCACCATCATTTCCTACCGCTGTAAACGAGTAGTAACGGCGAGGGAAACCTGCGATACCGATGTAGTGCATTGGGAAGAATACCATGTAAACACCCACGAATGTGAACCAGAAGTGAATGTATCCTAAAGTCTTATTCATCATGCGACCAAACATCTTAGGGAACCAGTGGTAAACACCCGCCATCAATCCGAAGAAAGAAGCCGCACCCATTACCAAGTGGAAGTGAGCTACTACGAAATACGTATCGTGTAAGTTGATATCTAAAGCAGAGTTACCTAAGATGATGCCAGTTACCCCACCCGAGATGAATAGGGATACAAGACCGATCGAGAACAACATCGCTGGAGTAAAGATCAAATTACCTTTCCAAAGTGTGGTAATGTAGTTAAACGCCTTCACCGCAGATGGTACCGCAATGATTAGGGTTAAGAACATAAATACCGAACCTAAGAATGGATTCATACCTGTTACGAACATATGGTGAGCCCATACAATGAACGCAAGCACAGTAATACCCATCATCGAACCAATCATCGCACGGTATCCGAAGATAGGCTTACGTGAGTTAGTTGCAATGATCTCAGAAGTCATACCTAAAGCTGGAAGCAATACAATATATACCTCTGGGTGTCCTAGGAACCAGAATAAATGCTGATATAAAATGGCAGATCCACCTACATTGGGTAAAGCTTGACCTTGAATATAAATCTCAGATAAGTAGAATGATGTTCCGAAAGAACGATCAAAGATCAATAATAAAGCAGCTGATAACAATACTGGGAATGATAACAAACCTAACACAGCTGTGAAGAAGAATGACCAAATAGTCAACGGCATCTTCGTGAAAGTCATACCACGTGTACGTAAGTTAATTACGGTACAGATGTAGTTAATACCACCCATTAAAGATGATATGATAAAGAAAGTCATGGATGTTAACCATAGGGTCATTCCTAATCCAGAACCCGGCATTGCTTGTGGCAAGGCAGATAATGGAGGATAAATTACCCAACCACCTGATGCAGGTCCTGTTTCAATGAACAACGAAGAGAACATGATCATCGATGACAAGAAGAAGAACCAATAGGATAACATGTTGATGAATCCAGAGGCCATATCTCGTGCTCCAATTTGTAATGGAATCAAGAAGTTAGAGAACGTTCCTGAAAGTCCTGCTGTCAATACAAAGAATACCATGATGGTACCGTGCATCGTTACAAGGGCTAAATAAAACTCTTTGTCTAGTTTTCCACCCTCATCGATCCATCCACCTAAGATAGGACGTAACCAATCTAATTGCATGTCAGGGAAACCTAATTGCAAACGGAAGATGATCGAGAATGATCCCCCAATAAAGGCCCAAAGAATACCTGAAATCAAGTATTGTTTAGCGATCGTTTTGTGATCCGTAGAGAACACATACTTCGTCCAAAAATTTAGCTCATGGTGCTCATGCTCATGATCGTGTGCATGGGTGTGAACTTCTTCAGCGTGTGATGTTGCAGTTGACATATGAATTTATTTTCTTCTGTTCGTTGTTAAATTAGTTTACACTTACGGCTTCTTCCGATGGAGCAGCTGCGCTATCTACCGCAACAGGTTCCACAGGGATATATTTCGATGCTTTTGATTTTAAGTTATCAGGAACCTTAGCCAAATAGGTAGGATTGGTAGCTAAGAATGGCTTTTGCTCTGCACACCACTTAGCATAATCTTCTGGCTCATCTACGAATACCGTAATAGCCATACCAAAGTGACCGCGGCCACAAACCTCCGTACAGTTTAACTTAAAGTTGAAATCTTTCTTACCTAGTTTAGCACGCATCTCATCTGTAGACATGTTAGGGGTGAACCAGAATTTCGTAGGCATACCTGGAACCGCATCCATCTTCACTCGGTGGAACGGTAAATATACCGAGTGTAATACGTCTTGTGCGTGAATCTTTAAAAGAACGGGCTTTCCTTTAGGAAGGTGAAGTTCCGTTGCTGTAAAGTCATCAAAAGAGTGTTTGTCTGTAAAATCGATACCGATGTTGTTCGTCTCGTCGATTAATTTGTAGTTGTAATTACCTAATTGGTTATCATCTACCCCGGCGTAACGTACATACCAGCCAAACTGGTGACCAGTGATTTCGATTACTACGGCATCACTAGGTGCTTGAGAAGTTA
>CAJCBY010000509.1 GCA_903960725.1 uncultured Cytophagaceae bacterium
GTCCAGGGCATTTTATAGGTAGGCTCAAACTCCCAACCTTTGACCATCAAACCCCAGAAACTGTCGCGTTCCCCAAAATTAATCGGACCATCCATCCCCTCCATCCCTCGCTCCGCTAGCCAATTTTTACAGGCATCAAATAGCACAAAAGCGACTTTCTCGTCTTCGATACATTCAAAAAATCCCATGCCACCTACTGGAACTTCGCCCTCTTTGGTATTCCGCTCATAAAAAGCAGCTACCCGACCGATGGCTTGATCTGATTCGTTGAAAAGGATCCAGCGAATCGCCTCTCCTTGCTTGAAATGGGGGTTCTTGCGCGGGTCGAATACCGATGAAATGTCATTATCTAACGGGCGAATCCAATTAGGATCGCTGGCATAGAGCTGAACCGGCAAGGTTAGAAAAATCTTCTTTAAGCGAGCGTCGTCTCCTACTTCTCGTAAAAACATGCGAATAACGTTTGTATGCTAAAAAACATACAAAGGTAATGAATTGCGTTTGGGTTTGGTGAATTAAAAGAATCCAATTAATTTTAATTCCTTATTATCCCCTTTCGATCAGAAAAGATCCGCTTTACATGCAGCCCTTAAAAATATACAATACCCTGAGTCGTGAAAAAGAACTTTTCACCCCGATACACGAAAATCACGTCGGACTTTATGTCTGTGGACCCACGGTATACAATTATGTTCACTTAGGAAATCTGCGCACTTTTACCTCATTTGACATCCTAAACCGCTATTTATTACATATCGGTTACAAAGTACGTTATGTGCGTAACATTACGGATGTGGGTCACCTAGTGGGCGATGGCGATGAGGGCGAAGATAAGATTGGGAAGATGGCCAAATTAGAAAAGTTAGAGCCGATGGAGATCGTACATCGCTTTACCCAAGATTTCCACCAAGTATTAGAAAAATTCAATGTCTTACCGCCGAGCATCGAGCCTACGGCGACGGGACATATCGTAGAACAAATTGAGACAACGAAAGCTTTAATCGAAAAAGAATTAGCGTATGAATCGAATGGTTCGGTGTATTTTGACATCGAAACTTACAATAAAAATGGCGGCAACTACGGCCATTTGTCTGGCCGCGTCTTAGATGATTTATTAACTGAGACGCGTGACTTAGATGGCGTGGGCGAGAAGCGGAATCCGTTAGATTTTGCGCTTTGGAAAAAAGCCGCTCCGGAACACATTATGCGTTGGCCATCCCCGTGGGGAGAGGGTTTCCCGGGCTGGCACCTAGAGTGTACCTGCATGAGCCACAAGTACTTAGGCGACACCTTTGATATTCACGGTGGTGGAATGGACTTGAAATTCCCGCATCACGAATGTGAGATTGCCCAAGCAAAAGCAGCCTATGATCGCGCCCCAGTACGCTACTGGATGCACACGAATATGTTAACGGTGAATGGTCAAAAAATGAGTAAATCCCTCGGAAACTCCTTTTTGCCATCCGAATTATTTGCCGGAAGCCATGCCTTGTTAGAGCAGGCCTACAGCCCTATGACGGTTCGCTTCTTTATGTTGCAATCTCAGTACCGCAGTACTTTGGACTTCTCGAACGACGCACTTAAAGCAGCCCAAAAAGGTTACAAAAAGATCGCTAACGGTTTGCGCATCATCAAGAAGCTAGCTTATCCAGCAGATAGTAAAGCTAATCTCGATGCAGCACAAGAAAAAGAGATCAATGACGCCATTCAAGGCTGCTA
>CAJCBY010000510.1 GCA_903960725.1 uncultured Cytophagaceae bacterium
ATTTCCATCGAATTCGAAGGAAAAGAAGAGGCGAAATCTGGCGTACGGAAAAGTGTAGAACTACTACGAAAGGCTTTGGCTAAGTAGAAGGAATACTTTTTTGACTTTACATAACAAACCTATTTTTATTTATGAATAATCATCAAAATTCACGCCGGGACTTTCTTAAGAATGCTGGCCTTTTAGGGGCTGCAGCAGCTTTCCCCAATATACTTTCTAAATTACCGGGCGAAAAAGTCAATCTAGCGTGTATCGGTATCGGTAACCAAGGCGGAGCAGATGTCATGTCCTTGTATAATACAGGACTTGCGAATATTGTAGCATTTTGTGACGTAGATATGGGTGCTCCGCAGACATTGAAGGTTTTGGAGAAATTCCCAGATGTGCCTAGATTCCAAGATTTCCGTCAGATGTTTGACAAAATGGGATCTCAAATTGAGGCTGTCTCCGTAGGTGTTCCTGACCATTCCCACTTCCCTATCACGATGATGGCCTTAGGTTTAGGCAAGCATGTGTTTGTAGAAAAACCAATGGCCCGTACGTTTAACGAAATCGAATTAATGATGGCGGCGGCGCGCAAGCACCCTAAATTGGTGACTCAAATGGGTAACCAAGGCCACTCAGAAGGAAATTATTTCCAATTCAAAGCATGGAAAGAGGCGGGACTCATTAAAGATGTGACGTCGATGACTGCACACATGAACTCAGCTCGCCGCTGGCATAGTTGGGATCCGAAAATCACGAAATTTCCAGCTGCCGAGGCGATTCCATCCTCATTAGACTGGGATATTTGGCAAGGTGTGGTACAGCCTCATGAATACCAAAAAGATTTTGTGAATGGCCAATGGCGCTGCTGGTTTGACTACGGTTTAGGTGCACTAGGTGACTGGGGTGCTCACATCATGGATACGGCTCACGAATTTTTGGACTTAGGTTTACCTACAGAAATCAACATGCTACGGGCTGATGGACACAATAATTTCTTCTACCCGATGTCCTCTACCATTCAATTTAAATTCCCAGAGCGTAAGAATATGCCAGCGATGGATATTACGTGGTATGACGGGGTGAACAATATTCCGCCAGTTCCAGCTAATTATGGAACGAATGAGTTAGACCCGAACATTCCTCCAGCCAGCAATGGAAAAATCCAACCTGCTAAATTAAATCCTGGTAAGATTATCTATACGAAAGACCATGTTTTCAAAGGCGGTTCGCACGGAAGCACCCTTTCTATCTTAGGCGATGCGGCGAAGGATTTAAAATTACCGGAGGTTCCTAAGAGTCCTTCTAACCATTACGCTAACTTCTTGAAAGCGTGTATGGGTCAAGAAAAGACACGCTCTCCATTTGAGATTGCTGGGCCATTAAGTCAAGTATTCTCGTTAGGGGTGATGGCACAAAAATTGAATACAAAACTAGTATTCGATCGCAAGACAAAACAAATCACAAACAACTCCCTAGCGAATTCACTATTAGTAGGTGCGCCGCCAAGAAAAGGTTGGGAGCAATACTATAAAATCTAAAATTCTGGAACCACATCAGGGATGAGCAATCGTCCGGCAGTGGCTGCTTTAATCTGTTCTATTGAAACCCCGGGTGCGCGCTCTTTTAAAACAAAGCCGCCTTCGGGGTTTATATTTAAACAGATATTGTTATCTTGAAGCTGATTAATATCAGGTTTTGGCAATATTAGCTCCGCTGTTCGGCATTTTTACCTCATTTATACTCTTGTACTATTTAAGTTCATTAAATAGATC
>CAJCBY010000511.1 GCA_903960725.1 uncultured Cytophagaceae bacterium
AAGTAGTATCATGGCGTGTCTCCGATTTTTCATCCGATAAGTGAACACGGCAATCCCTTAATTTCTTGTTATGAAGATTAGCTTTTTTAGCTCGCTCGTTAGCTAATTTTTTGATACCTGCAATGTCCTTACGTTCTCGTTCTGACTGCAAAATACGTTTTAATAACGCATCAGCTGAAGTAGGGTTTTGGTGTAAGTAATTATCTAATTCTGTTTTAACGAAATCACCAATAAACGTCCTTATCGAAGTAGAATTGGAATCAGGTGAGATCGTTGTGCTACCTAATTTAGTCTTCGTTTGTGACTCAAATACTGGTTCTTGCACACGAATAGCTATCGCACCTACAATACTAGCCCGGACATCAGATGGATCGAAATCCTTTTTGAAAAACTCCCGAACAGTACGAACAATTGCTTCTCTAAATGCGGCTAAGTGAGTTCCACCCTGCGTTGTATTTTGACCATTTACGAAGGAATAATATTCTTCCCCGTATTGATTATTGTGCGTAATAGCTAATTCGATATCGTTGCCTTTCAAATGAATAATCGGGTAACGATTTTCCTCGGCATTCGTCTTTTTTGAAAGTAAGTCGAAAAGTCCATTTTGGGAGAAATACTTTTCTCCATTAAAATTAATCGTTAATCCAGCATTCAAATAGGCATAATTCCAAAATAAGGAATCTAAATACTGCGGAATAAAATGGTAATTTTTGAAAATGGTATTATCTGGCTCGAATTGAACATGTGTACCACTCTTAGCATTGGAGGCTTCAATTCCTTTCGATTCAGCAGTTAATTCACCTTTACAGAATTCAGCCCACTTCGTCTGGCCATCGCGGTAGGATTGTACCTTAAAATAGTTAGAAAGGGCATTCGTAGCTTTCGTTCCTACGCCATTCAAACCTACGGATTTTTGGAAGGCACCAGAATCGTACTTGCCTCCGGTGTTAATTTTAGATACGCAATCAATCACTTTTCCTAAAGGAATCCCGCGACCATAATCACGTACCTCCACCTTGTGATCAGAGATTTTAACATCAATGGACTTGCCATTTCCCATCATATGCTCATCTATCGAGTTATCCATAATCTCTTTTACGAGAACATAAATACCATCATCCACCGATGAACCATCGCCTAATTTACCGATATACATACCCGGACGTAACCGAATATGCTCTTTCCAATCTAGGGAACGAATACTATCGTCGTTATAAATGGGTGCGTTTTGTTGATTTTCTTCCACTGGCATAATTTTACACTAAATTATCAAATAGTACGCGATTAAGAAAGAGCGGGATTGAATTAATTAGGCCAAAAAAAGGACTAACGGATTAAAACCCTGTTTCATTGGTTTTTAATGCTGTGAAAAAGGGGATAACTTGCAGTCGCCTACAGCTTAGTCACGACTGCGTCGTTTAATCGTCACTGCGTGACTAAGTCATCGCTTCGCGATTTAGTCAATGAGTCGCCGGAAATTACCGGCTTAGTCAAATAAACATATGAATTTAAAAGAAAATGTTTTAGAGGGTTTGCGTTCCATCAAAGGGAATTTGCTGAGAACTGTATTAACGGCTCTAATTATATCCTTAGGTATTACCTCGCTCGTTGGAATTCTAACAGCTATTGATGGGATTCAAAGTTCTGTTGACAATTCATTTTCGGGTCTAGGTGCCAATTCATTTGATATACGCAATAGACCAGCCATGCAAGTTAGGCGTGAGGGTCAAAAGGAGAAACGCTTTAAAAATATTGATTACCGTCAGGCGTCATACTATAAATATTTGTTTTCTGTCAAAGGCAAAGTTTCTCTGAAGACCAATGTAAATAACAATGCAATAGCTAAATATGCCTCCAAGAAAACGAATCCGAATGCGAGAGTTATCGGGATTGATGAGAATTTTATGGAGTTAAAAGGTTATAAAGTCGGAGCTGGACGAAATTTCTCACAAAATGAACAAGTAAATGCCATCAATGTGTGTATTCTTGGAGTAGATATAGTTGATCAGTTGTATGAAAAAGGAAGCCCTGTTGGGACTGAATTAGTCGTATCAGGTATTAAATTGAAAGTAATTGGTGTATTAGAAAAGAAAGGTAATATGATGGGTGGGGGTGACGATCGCGTTATTATGGTTCCGTTAGAAACGGGCCGTAAGATGGCAGTGGGTCGTAACCTTACCTTTGACATTACTACCTCCTCCTCTAAAATTACAAACTTGGATGACTTCATGGAAGAGGCGAGAGGGGCTATGCGAAAAGTGCGCATGGATCCTTTGGGAATGGAAGATTCCTTTAGTATCGATCGTTCTGATTCTATTGCCAAAAGCTTTGAAAGTATTACGGGTTCCTTGCGTATTGGTGGATTCGTTATCGGCTTCATCACGTTATTAGGGGCAGCAATTGCCTTAATGAATATTATGATGGTTTCTGTGAGTGAGAGAACTCGTGAAATTGGTATTCGTAAATCACTTGGAGCCACTCCTGGACGTATTTTACAACAATTCTTAATCGAAGCTATTGTCATTTGTCTATTAGGTGGAATAGGGGGTATTATGCTGGCCATACCTATTGGTAACATTATTGCGCAAGCCATTAGCTCTGGAGCGGCTAGTTTTATTATCCCTTGGTTATGGATGATGACAGGTATTATAATTTGTATTTTAGTTGGCTTATTTTCAGGAATTTATCCCGCGTTTAAAGCTTCTAAAATGGATCCTGTAGATGCTTTGCGCTACGAATAAAGTGGAATTTATTCATAGCTCATTTGCGAAAGCAAATGAAAAAGCCTAGTTTTGCACAGCAATTTTGAATTGCCCAGTTGGCGGAATTGGTAGACGCGCTGGTCTCAAACACCCGTGGGTGCAAGCCCGTGCCGGTTCGACTCCGGCACTGGGTACAAGCCTCTCAAGCAATTGAGAGGCTTTACCATTTTAAGAGGGTAGATTCATTTTCCAAACACCATAAGCGTCAGCATAAGAATTCTGTAAGCTAGTCTCAGGCTGAACGGTTTTTAAGACCTTAATATTACTTACCGCTTCATCTTCGTTTGCATAGTATCCCACACCAGCTCCAGCACCTAATGCCGCGCCAAAGGCGCCATCCGTTTCAAGTAATTCAACTGAGGCACCAGATGCATTGACTATCGCTTGAGTGAACAACTCACTTAAATACATATTAGCTAGTCCAGCCTTAAGTTTGTTAGGCTTAACGCCTACATTTCCTAGTAATTCAATACCGTATACCATCGAGAACGCAATTCCTTCTTGAGCGGCACGAATAATATCAGCTGATTGATGGCGATTGAAATCCAAATGCTGAAAACTTCCACCTAAGGTTTTATTTTGGAATATACGCTCAGCACCATTACCAAATGGCATGCAAACTAATCCATTTGAACCAATTGAAGCCTTAGCTCCCAATTCATTCAGTTGAGCATAAGATACTGATGGAAAGAAATTTTGTTTTACCCAACGGTTTAAAATACCAGTTCCATTAATACACATTAAAACACCTATGCTCGTTTTTTCTGTCGTGTGGTTTACGTGCGCAAAAGAATTAACTCTATTTTCTTTATCAAATTTCAGTTCATCGGAAATACCATATACTACTCCTGACGTACCAGCGGTAGTGGCGATATCTCCTACATGTAAAACACCTAATGAATAAGCATTATTGGGCTGATCTCCCGCCTTATAAGTCACTTTAACGTGTGTTCCTAAGCCAAGTTCATCTGCTACTGTAGCTGTAAGTGAACCGTGATCGGAAAATAATGGATGAACAGGAGGGAAGATGGATTCTGGGAAGCCGTAATAGGCCATTAAGTCTTTGGCAGGGTGTGACGATTTAAAATCCCACAATATTCCTTCTGAAAGCGCTGAAGCTGTGGTTGTAAATGTTGACGTAAATCGACCTGCAATAAAATCGCCAGGCAATAGTACCTGTGCTATTTGTTCAAAAATGGCAGGTTGATTTTCTTTTACCCAAGCTAATTTAGCTGCGGTGAAATTACCAGGGGAATTCAGGTAATGACTTTGGCAAAAAGATTCACCTAAGGCTTTGTAGGCCTGATCACCATAAGGAGTTGCGCGTGAATCACACCAAATAATAGAAGGACGTAACACCTGAGCATTTTTATCCACAACGACCAAACCGTGCATCTGATAGGATATACCAATAGCTCCGATATTTTTAGAGTCATATAAACCAGAGGAATTAGCTTTTAAAATAGCCTGTTTTACACAATACCACCAATGTTCAGGATCCTGCTCCGCAAAACCGGGTTGAGGGGAAGAAATTTCATTTTCCACCTCTGGGAAAGAGGTCGAATAAATTAATTGTTGGTTTGCAGCATCAACAATACTAACTTTAATGGAAGAAGTTCCCACATCAATTCCGCACAGAATCATATTAAATAGGTTTAATGTTAACAATCGGCATAAAGAAACACCAAGTTACAAGTCATTTTGCTTTATCCAATATTCAAATAAAGGTAAAATCAGGTGAAATTTACGCATTAATTGGTAAAAGTGGCTCGGGTAAAAGCACCATTGCAAATTTATTAGTAGGTATAAAATACGATCCTGACTATTCAGTAAAAATTCATTCAGTTGAATTGAATGACGGTATTGATCGCCTCATTCCTCAATTTAAAAAGGCAGGTTATGTACCACAAACGCTTCATTTAAAACCTTTTCACAGTGTGTATAATTATGCCCAAGCATTATTTCAATACGTTCCTAACGCACAGAAAGATGCTATAATAACTAAGCACCTTAAGCAATTCTATTTGATAAAACAAAAGGACACTAAAGTGGCATCTCTATCTGGGGGTGAGAGGCAGAAGTTAGCGTTATTAGAAGCGATTAGCCAGCCAATTGATTATTTAGTACTGGATGAGCCATTTAGTCAATTAGACACAGAACAAAAATTAGAATTTTCTCAAATTATTGCTTCAGTCGTTAATGAACGAGCTATTCCTTGTGTATTAATTAGTCATGATTTGACTGATATTTTAAAATTAAGCCATACCGTAGGTATCATGGAGAATGGACGATTGGTATTTCAAGGCTCTTGGATAAAGTTTAAAGATTCCTCTAAAACAGTAGTTCTGCGACTAAAAAAGGCTATTCTTGACTGGGATGAACAAATGAAAGGTTTGATTAATAACCTGAGATAGCTTTTAATTCCTGTGCATTCTGATTTGTTTGCTCTACCACTTTTTCCAGGGATACTTCATATAAATCAGCTAATTTTTGGGCAAT
>CAJCBY010000512.1 GCA_903960725.1 uncultured Cytophagaceae bacterium
AGTTTTGTGATTATGAAGAGAGTTCTGTTATTGTGTTTGATTTCGTTCATGGGGTATTCTCAGACGAAAAAAGAGGCGGCGCCGAAGGCGCCGGCTACGCCGATTATGAAAACTGTGGCCCGCGCAGCGAAGTACGAAGTTTTGTATGGTTCTAAGCCCCTTTCGAAAGCCGATCAAAAAGAGTTAAATGAGTTTGTGGCGAGCTGTGATGCCTCTTTTGGCTCGAGAGCTGAAGCCGTGACGTTTTTTGCTGAGCGCGCTTGGGAATATGTGGCCTCTGCGCGTTTAGACACAGCAGCCCACCGTTTTAATTTAATCAGTGCATTAGATCCAAATAGCGTGGACGCTTTTTGGGGTTTGGGTGTTATATCCTACCAAAGAGGAGATAACGATCTCGCTATTCGCTTGTTAAACAAGGGATTAGAGTTAGATTCTACGCAATCAATGATGCGCGTGGATTACGCTATTGTGAAGTTAAGCTGTTATGAGAAGGGATTGGATTGTGGAACATTGGATGAGGTGGATGCGGAGTTAAAACATGCGCTTCAGCAGGACCCCAACAATGCGAATGCATTAATGAAGCGCTGTCAAGTGGCGTATTACAAAGAAAATTATGAGTTAGCGTGGAAGTATTTTCACGAAGCTCGAGTGGTTGATATTTTGCAGTTGGACGTGAATTTTGGGGCGCTTTTAGTGGCCAAAATGCCCGACCCCCTAGGTATATTTAAATAGCGTAACGATGGGTATTCGTTCCTTTTTTGCCAAACCCCTAGCGGACAGTGTCGTTAAAAAGTACCGCTTAAGCCAACAGCAGGCCTTTGAGCGCCAAGACTTTTGGTTGAAGCAGATGGTGGCGAAAGCTGAGAAAACCCTTTTCGGGCGAGGACACTCCTTCTCCAAAATCAAGAACTACCTCGACTACCGCTCTAACGTACCCATCTTCGAATACGAAGACATTAAACCCTATATTGACGAAGTAGTCGCGGGAAAGGAAGACATTCTTTGGCCTGGAAAACCAGCCTATTTCGCCAAAACCTCCGGCACCACCTCCGGCGTAAAATACATTCCCATCTCATCCGATTCCATGCCATTTCACATTACTGCCGCGCGGGATGCCCTGTTGCATTATGTGTATTACAGCGGAAATGCATCGTTTTTAGACCGGAAATTGATTTTTTTAAGTGGCTCGCCGGAAATGACCGAGACTAATGGCGTGCCTACGGGTCGCCTTTCAGGAATCGTGAATCACCATGTGCCAGGTTATTTGCGCGGCAATCAAATGCCGACCTACCAGACGAATTGCATCGAAGACTGGGAACAAAAGCTCGAGGCCATCGTGCAAGAAACGATTTCGAAGCGGATGGGATTGATTTCCGGGATTCCGCCCTGGGTACAGATGTATTTTGATCGTCTAGAGGAATTATCAGGCCAAAAAATAGGCGACCTCTTCCCCGATTTTCAAGTTTTTGTGACCGGCGGTGTGAACTTTGAACCCTACCGCGAGAAACTACTGGCCTCGATAGGCCGAGAAATCGACGTGGTGGAGACATATCCCGCTTCGGAAGGGTTCATTGCGTTTGATGACTCTTCGGGCGAACCTGGGCTATTATTGAACGTAGACGGTGGGATTTTCTTTGAGTTTGTTCCCACAGACACGTATTTTGGTGCCAACCCCGTCCGCTTAAGCCTTAC
>CAJCBY010000513.1 GCA_903960725.1 uncultured Cytophagaceae bacterium
ATTTATCATTCACCATTTGATTCAGCACTTACCATTTACCATTATTTAGTTAGTTCAATATCCGGCATCGATTGATCAGTCAACGGAACTCCATCGCGTTCTTTACGCGCAATTCGAGAATACAAACCTACCTCTTGAGAGAATAAGAAGGTGAAGAAAAGCTTCACGAAGGAAGTGTGATACTTTAAGTTATCATAAAACTCAGGAGCGGCCGCCTTTAACTTTGGCAAATTATTCCAAGGCACTGAGGGCATATCATGGTGTTCATTATGGTAACCCACATTCATATTAATACCATTTAAATTACCGTAATACGAGTAGGTCTCTTGATTCTTGTCTAGTACTAAGAAATGCTCCTGAATCCAACGAGCTCCTAAAGGATGCAGTCCAACAGAGAACATAAAGCTTAAGCCCATATAAGCTAAAGCTGGCCAGCCCCAGAAATAAACAATCGCTACATCGAAAAGGATTTGAGCAATGATGTTCATAATAACGGGACGATCAAATACGGCTAACTCAATGCAACGAATCGTTCTAATCCCTTGAAAGAAAGGAAATAACAACAACCAAATCATCTTACCGATGAAGAAATTATCAATCAATTTTGCCTCCCAATAATCTGGCAAATCAGCATCCAATTCATGAACACCTTGAAAAGCATGGTGCTTCAAGTGGTAATTCTTGAAAGAAATAGCTGTAGGAAATAGGGATGGGAAGTTGGCGATAATTCCAGCCAACACGTTTAGTGAATTATTTTTAAAAATCAGGTTATGTGCAGACTCGTGAATACAAACAAACAAGGTATGCGTAGGGAAAGCACCAAAAATCCAGGCTACACCTACAATCGCCCACCAAGGATAATCCTTAATAAAATAAGCCATTGCGATTTGCATGCCCACACAAGCTAAAATCCAAACAAAGGTCATCGGATTCTTTCCGATTAGATTCTTCACTTCTGGATGTGCTCGAACGATGGCACGCGTACGTGCTCTATGTGGTTCTGGGCCTTCTACCCAATTAAAATCTTTTGATTCGGACATATTTGTCTATTTTTTAATTGCACAAATATACCACATATCGCCATTTATTCAGTTAGCTCGCTGATTTTAAATCAAAAGGTGACAATATGTCACAAAAGCCTTTGGCAATCTACAATGGCATATTCCTTGTATAAATGCTGTCAAAATATTTAAAAATAATCATGGGAAAAATTATTGGAATTGACTTAGGAACCACCAACTCATGTGTGGCGGTAATGGAAGGGAACGAGGCAGTCGTTATTGCAAACTCAGAAGGTAGACGCACGACTCCATCGATCGTTGCATTTTTAGAGAACGGCGAACGTAAAGTAGGGGATCCTGCGAAAAGACAAGCGATTACAAATCCACAGAATACGATTTCATCCGTGAAGCGATTCATGGGTAAGAAATATTCAGAGGTTAGCTCTGAACTTAAAACGATTTCCTATTCGGTAGAACAAGGAAATAATGATACACCACGTGTTCGCATCGGTGATCGTTTATACACGCCACAAGAAATTTCTGCGCAGATTTTGACAAAAATGAAGCAAACAGCAGAGGATTATTTAGGCCAAACAGTAACAGAGGCAGTTATCACCGTTCCAGCTTACTTTAACGATGCAGAACGTCAGGCGACTAAAGAAGCGGGTCAAATCGCTGGTTTAGAGGTAAAACGTATCATCAACGAACCTACGGCAGCGGCACTTGCTTATGGCGTAGACAAAGGTGGTAAGGATATGAAGATTGCCGTATTCGATTTAGGTGGTGGTACGTTTGACGTATCGGTACTTGAATTAGGCGATGGTGTATTTGAGGTAAAATCAACAGACGGGGATACACACTTAGGTGGGGATGACTTTGACCAAGTAATTATTAACTGGTTAGCGGAAGAATTCATCGCTGACGAAAATATCGACTTGCGTAAAGACCCAATGGCTCTTCAACGCTTAAAAGAAGCGGCTGAAAAAGCGAAGATTGAATTAAGTTCTAGTGCTGCTACAGAAATCAACCTACCCTACATTATGCCGGTAGATGGAATTCCTAAGCACTTAGTTCGTTCTTTATCAAAAGCGAAATTCGAGCAATTAGCAGATAGCTTAATCCAACGTACCTTAGAGCCTTGCAAGCGTGCGATGAAAAATGCTGGTTACACGAACTCGGATATCGATGAGGTAATCTTAGTAGGTGGTTCAACTCGTATTCCACGTATTCAGGAGGAAGTGGAGAAATTCTTTGGCAAAAAGCCTTCAAAAGGTGTGAATCCAGATGAGGTGGTTGCCATCGGAGCAGCTATCCAAGGTGGGGTATTAACAGGGGAGGTGAAAGACGTATTATTATTAGACGTAACGCCGCTTTCTTTAGGTATCGAAACAATGGGTGGTGTATTCACGAAATTGATTGAATCGAATACAACAATTCCAACGAAGAAGTCGGAGACATTCTCGACAGCAGCCGATAACCAGCCATCGGTAGAATTAAACGTTCTTCAAGGTGAGCGTCCAATGGCGAAAGATAACCGTTCATTAGGCCGTTTCCACTTAGATGGTTTGCCACCAGCACAACGGGGCGTACCTCAAATCGAAGTAACATTCGATATTGATGCGAATGGTATCTTGAACGTTTCTGCCAAAGACAAAGGAACAGGTAAGGAGCAAAAAATCCGTATCGAGGCATCTAGCGGCTTAACTGACGAGGATATCGAGAAAATGCGTAACGAAGCGAAAGCAAACGAAGCATCAGATAAATTGGAAAAAGAAAAAGTAGAAAAAGTCAATCAAGCAGATGCGTTGATTTTCCAATCGGACAAGCAATTGAAAGAATACGGTGAGAAATTATCGGAAGGAAATAAAACGGCAATCGAAGGTGCTTTGGCAGAATTGAAAGTGGCTCACGCTTCACAAGATTTAGCCGGTATCGATGCTGGATTAGAAAAATTAAATACGGCTTGGACAGCGGCATCTCAAGAGATGTATGCAGCAGGTGCTGAAGCGGGTGGTGGCGAGCCTACCCAATCAGCAGATGCGAATGGTTCAGACGGAGGAGCGGAAGACGTTTCTTTTGAAGAAGTAAAATAAGGTTAAAGTGGTAACGCAAAAAGCCCGATCTGTTCTAGATTGGGCTTTTTTTATACCATATTTTCACTCTCTACTCTCTTATCTATTATCTATTATGG
>CAJCBY010000514.1 GCA_903960725.1 uncultured Cytophagaceae bacterium
CAAAATACTCTCATCAGACGTCACTAGTTCTGAGGCTAAATCCTTTTTGCGTTGCTGCAAGGCTAAAATTTTCTCCTCCACCGTCTCTTTCGAGATGAACTTATAGGTGAATACTGTTTTCTTTTGGCCGATGCGGTGCGCGCGGTCGATTGCCTGTGCCTCCGCCGCCGGATTCCACCACGGATCTAACAAGAAAACGTAATCTGCTGCGGTCAGGTTTAGACCTACTCCTCCAGCTTTCAGGGAAATAAGGAAAACAGATTGTCCGTCGTCCTTTTGGAAACTCTCCACTTGCCCTTTTCGATCTATCGTACTTCCATCCAAGTAGGCATACGCAATTCCGCGCTCCTCTAGGGCTGCTTTAATCAAGTTCAAGTGCTGCACAAATTGACTAAAGATCAAAACTTTGTGATGCTGCTCTAAAACCGTTTCAAGTTTTTCTAACACGGCCTCCATCTTACCCGAATCTCCCGTATAACCGTCCTCACAAAGTGATGGATGGTTCGCTAGCTGACGTAACTTCGTCAAACCTTGCAAAACAGAGAATCGTGATTTCTGTAAACCTTCATCCTTTATCTGCTTGAGCAACACATCGCGGTAGAACGATTTCGTTTTATCATACAAACGCTCCTGCTCATCGGTCATCGAACAGTAGGTCACTGATTCCATTTTCTCCGGTAAATCAGCGGCTACTTGACGCTTTTCGCGACGCAATAAATAGGGCTTAATTAAAAAATAAAGCCTTTTTTTCTTCTCCATATCCGCCTTCTTCTCGATAGGCAACTGGAAATGATCTTTGAAATAACGTTGGGTTCCGAGTAATCCAGTATTCACGAAATTCATCTGGGACCAAAGATCCATCGTCGAATTCTCCAGTGGAGTTCCCGTCATCACCAAGCGGAATTTCGCGTTTAACTTCTGAACGGCTTTGGTAATATTCGCTAACGGATTCTTAATCGCCTGCGACTCATCTAAAATCACATACGAGAACGCTTGCTTTTCGAACCATTCAATATCAGAACGCACCATCCCGAACGAGCACAGGAGTAAGTCCACCTTCCCTATTTGCGCCTGCAATTTCTCTCTTTGTGGTCCGCTGTATACTAAAACGCGTAATTGCGGCGTAAACTTCTTCGCCTCCATCTCCCAGTTATACAAAAGGGACGTAGGCATCACAAGTAAGGTAGGCAAGGTCTCGCCTTGTTCCTTTAAGCTCTGCAATAAACAAAGGGTCTGTACGGTTTTACCCAGACCCATATCATCTGCTAAACAAGCCCCTAAGCCCGCCGCCTGGCGCGTACGCATCCAACGGTAGCCTTCCAATTGATAGGGGCGCAAGGTTCCTTTGAAATTCTTAGGAACGGGGTATTCTTTCGCTTCGAGCGCTAAATCATTCACCGTTTTAGATCGCAAGGCAGTCTTCACTAAATCCTGGTTCTCCCATTCCTGCACGAGCTGGTAATGTTGACGACGCAGGAAAACGCCCTCTTCACCGGGACGCGTCTCGGAGAAATAGAATAAATCTTGGTAATCATGGAACCAGTTATCCGGAATCATCGCGATGGAACCATCCGGCAAATGGAATTCTTTCTTCTTCTGTAAGATTAACTGGCGAATTTTCAAGAACGGAATTTGGAACTCCCCAAACGAAATGATAGCCTGGATATCAAACCAATCCAGTTTTTCACCTATACGAATTTTGATTTCTGGTTTTCCTAAGAAATAACGTGGCGCTTGTCCATCTCCTTTGAACTGAACGGCAAAACCAGCTTGATCTAGTGCCTCTTTGTTCGCAGTTAACCATTGAACAGCATCCCCACGTTGCATAAAGGCACGGCCATCATTCTCCATCTTAAGACCTAATGTCTTGAGCTGTTGGAAGGCCCGCTTCTCCTTTACGTGAGAACGCATAATCTTTTGGAAGGCAAAACTATCCGCTTTCTTCTCAAAAAGCACGTTTGCCTCAGAGGACAATCCATCCCAAGGAAAACGGTTATTGCCGTATTGAAAGGATAGCACAAAATGCCAACGATCTGCTGCTTCAAGAGCTGCCTTCTTTTTCAAAGTTTCTTCCTCGTCTAATTTAGGGACCGTAGGACCATAGGAGAGCAAGAATTGAACTGGTTTTTCTGTATTCGTAATCTCGAATCCCTTTGCATGGACAGGATAGCGACCTACCATCGCCTTTACAAATTTGCGGAAGTAATCTTCTTCCATATTCTTCGGAATCGCGACAAACTTCTTGTTCAAGAACGGACGCAATTTTTTGCCCTCTAGCTCTGGATTGAAGTGGTATAATTTTTGATTCATCAGCATCCACGCTGGTTCGTCACATAAAACAACCGCGTCTTTGTACTGGAATTCGAGTTTATTACCTAAGTATTTAAGCGTGGGAAAATAATGGGTATTTTCCTCGTTGCGCATGAAATGGAATAAGACATCCACGGCCTCCGCCTCGATTTGTACCGATTGGCGCATTGGATTCCCGTCATTTCCCATGATGAAAAGCGTCTTATCTGGACAAATTAATCCAAAAACTTGACCTCTTTTCTTCTCAATCACAGACATCACAGCCTCTTGAATTTCCTTTTCCCCTTTTTCTGCGTCCCACGTCTTCAAAAAGAATTCCTCCATCGTCTTGCGCTTCGATGAATTAAACTTTTCATAAACCGCTACCGGCTTCATACTTTCAATCAAACCCACCGCCGTGCGATCGCGATCGTCTAAGGCGTGTTCAAATTCGTGGAAATTCCGAGAAGTAAGCGTTTGATACTCCCAAGTCAACTGATTCTTCTCATTTAATTGCACCACAAAGACTTCGAATAAATATCCGAGGCATTCATGAGACAACAAAGAATAAACAACCTGAAAAGGTTTGTTAGGGGAGATTTTCATTTTTAAAATACCCGATTTCTCGGATAACAAGAGTCAAACCTTTAAAATTAAGGTTTTTTTCTCAATTGCAAGCAAGCCCAGTTGTTTTTTGATGCCTGTGCTATAAAATTAAGTTGCTGCTTTTCAGCGGATTCCAGTAAAAGTGGAATGTCTTCGGTATAGAAACCGCTCAAAAATAGTAGGCCGCCGGGCTTAATGCGAACGGCATACTCGGCCATTTCGGCCAGTAAGATATTGCGATTGATATTAGCTAAAAGAACATCGTATTGTGTGTCATCTTCATCCATGATAGTACCCAGCCCAAAAGGAATTTCTTCACAGTCATTCAAGCCGGCATTCTCCATCGAATTTTCCACTGACCACTCATCTATGTCAAAACCACGCACAAAACCAGCACCACGCTTCTTTGCGACAAAAGCTAACAACCCTGTTCCTGTTCCAGCATCTAACACACTTTTGCCCGTTAAATCGAAATCAAATAGCGCTGCAGTCATCAGCGAAGTCGTTTCATGGTGGCCAGTGCCAAAAGACATTTTGGGATTAATCACTACTTCCATCTGAAATCCTGGCTCAGACGGGTGAAAACTGGCGCGAATTAACACTAAGTCCTCGATGCGAATGGGATCATAATTACTTTCCCATACCTGATTCCAGTTTTGCTTCTCAATGCGACTCGTTTCGTAGGTCTCTAGCCCATAACGGGACATAATTTCAGCCAGAGCCTCCGCAGAAAAGTCGACCTCCGGGCAATAAGCCATGACCCCTGTATCTGAATCCTCAAAAATATCGAATTGAATTTCGCCTAGCTCAGCGACTAAAATATCAGACAGCTCAGGACTGGCTGTAATTTTCACTTGAATCGTAGACATAGAAATTAATTAGAGGGAGGGGTGTTTTTCTTCCCGAAAACAGAAATACCGATATAGCGCTTAGGCTGCAATCTAAAATCAAGCAAGAGCTTGTCCAGATCCACTAGTGTTTTATTTAATCCTAGATACAAGCTATCGTTCTTGATTAATTTACCTGCAGTTCCTTCGCCTCGCTCTAAACCTTGAACAATTTTCTTCAATGAAACGACAGCCAAATCCACTTCTCTCAACGTTTTGCCTATTCTCAAAGCCTGCAAAGAGTCTGCTACTGTATTGAATTTCGTCAATAAGGGACGCAATTGCTTCTCAGTCTCCATTAAATCTGCAGATAATATTTTCATATTAGCAGAGATTTGCGCCACATTTGCGCGGTTATCAGCTACGATTCCATTTACGGAACCATTAATATTCGAAACCGTCTCATTAGATGTTTTCAACAAGGTATTCAAATACGTTCCGGTATTATCAAACTTAGTGGAGATTTGGCGGAAAGAAACTAACAAAGAATCCGCATTAGCAATAACAGGAATCGCGCGCTCTTTTAATAAAGACGTGACGCCTACTTCCGTTTCTCCTTTCAGAAAGGATTCCTCTGGTAAATTACCTTTCCCCTCTAAGCGCAAACGGATAATTTTACCCCCTAATAAAGCTCCATCAGAGAGCACCGCAACGGTTTTATCCGGGAGAACAATATCTTGACTGAATCGCAGAGTCACTAAAATTTTATTCGATTTAGTAGGTTGAAGCTCGACCTTTTTTACCTTACCTACCTCAATTCCATTGATCATAACCTGGTTTGAAACCATCAAACCGTCTACGTTATCGTATTCTACATAATAGACACGAGCTGAAGAGAAAACGTCGTTCCCTTTTAAATAATTAAACCCAAAATAGAGGATTAAGAAGGCGATCAATGCCAAAAACCCTACTTTCAATTCATTGCTTTTGAACATTGTATTTATTTTTCGATTTCTTCTTTATATGATTTAAATGCGGACGCAATGGCCGTTGCAACCTCTGACTGACCCGTTGAAGAGGCTAAATAGTTCTCCTCATCTGGGTTCGTTAAAAATCCTGTCTCCACTAATACACTCGGCATAGCCGTACGCCAAATAACCAAAAATCCAGCTTGCTTAACCCCAAAACTCTTGCGTTTGTAGGTTTTGGTAAACTGCTCTTCCACTTTCGACGCAAATTTTACCGAGCTAGCCATAAAAGCACTTTGGTAATTAGCCATCATAATATGCGCTAACGGCGAATTCGGGTCAAAACCATTATA
>CAJCBY010000515.1 GCA_903960725.1 uncultured Cytophagaceae bacterium
CTCGACTAAGTCTAAGGCCAAACTCTCATCGTCCACCGCTAAACATTTCAAAATCGTACCGGGGATTTCCACAAGGTTTTCTTCTGACATTATTTAGTGTGTTGAATTGTGAGGGTAATGGTAAAGTCGGAGCCTGAATCTACGACAACAAGACTATGATTTTCAGGATAAAGCAGCTCTAAACGTCGTTTTACATTAGCTAGACCGATGCCAGAACTTTCGTCTTTGGTTTCGTTCATCACCGTTCCCTTTTTATTGCTAACGCTGAAAAATAATTCCGATTCGCTATCTTTTAATTCGATATCTATGGTCGGATCTTCGATAAAGCCTACGCCGTGTTTAAAAGCATTCTCCACGAAAGGAATCAATAACATAGGTTCAATGTGGCTTGATTTTGGCCCTAATTCATGTCTGAAATCGATTTTTATATCTTCTCCAAAACGGATCTTCTGCAGATCAATATAGCTTTCTAAATACACTAATTCCTTACTGATAGGCACGATGGAATCATTCGTTTCATAGATCATGTAACGCATTAATTCAGATAATTTCACTACGACCGTTTCCACCATTTCGGGCTTCCGTCGTGATAAAGAAACTACCGAGTTTAACACGTTAAACATAAAATGCGGGCTGATCTGTGAACGTAAAAAGGAAAGTTCCGATTTCAAGCGTTCATTCTCTTGTTCCTTGATTTCCTCATCTTCCTTCATTCGATCCGAAATTAATCGATAAGAGGTACCAATGGCCGCGTAAAAAAGCAATTGGAAAATCATCCGCATGAGGGCACCTCTTCTAGCTCCACCACCGGAATGATTTCCCGGTATGAAGTGATTATAAGCCCAATGGAATATTTCCTCATGCACCCAAAGCATAAATACGATGGCACCAATCAACGTTAAGAGGTAGATGATAACCCCTTTCGCTCTCAATAATTTAGGCAATAAAATCTCTGTATTGAGATAAAAGAAGGGGATATTGATGACCGTGAAGCTAGTCATGTAAAAAATCCAAAAATAGGAACGGCGAATGTCCTCCGGATTTGTTGAATTCGAATTTGGCCCTAATAAAATGGGGAGCGCAATCAGAAATGCCCAAAAAAACAGGTGCAATAGCAGGTTTCTTAACCTAAACGTCTTGTATCTCATGGGTTTTATTTTGCTTTTTCTATTCAGCGAATTCAAATTAAGATAATCTTCCTTATATTTCCATTAAAATTTCTACCACTGTCCTGAATGTGCCGATGAATTGGCTAAATGATTTTAGGTAGATTTGTTTAAACCTATCTTTTCAAATGAAAAAATTACTGTTTACGTTGCTTTTAGCTGCGCCCTTGTGCGCTTGGGCTCAGCAAGCGATTCCCCTCACTGATTTGTCTGCCTTTGATCAGCCCAGCAAGAACTGGACGATAGAGCAGGCCGTATTTTCTACTTACGCCGACACGGCTCTTCAAGTCAGTCCAGGCAAAGGAGTACTAGTCAATACATTGAGAGGTGGAAAATACCACCGTACGGATGATTTGAAGTCCAAAATGCAGCACGGGGATATTCGACTTTTAGTGGATTTCATGCTACCCAAAGGAATGAATTCAGGTATTTACTTACAAGGCCGTTACGAGGTGCAATTATATGATTCGTGGGGAAAGAAAACCGTAAAATACAGTGATTGTGGTGGTATTTATGAGCGTTGGGACGATAATCGTGGGAAAGGTAAGGAAGGATATGAGGGCTATGCACCACGCCAAAATGCCAGCAAAGCGCCCGGTCTTTGGCAAACACTCGAAATCGATTTCCAAGCCCCTCGCTTCGATGCGAATGGCAAAAAAATAGCGAATGCAATCTTCAAAAAAGTCATCCTAAACGGTTTAGTGGTTCAGGAAAATATCGAAGTGTCGGGAATGACCCGCGGAGCTATTTTTGATAAGGAAGCCCCTTTTGGCCCTATCTTAATCCAAGGCGATCACGGTCCAGTAGCGTTTAGAAATCTGCGTTACGAGACCTATGAAAAACCAACGGCTTCTTTAGGGGAAGTGTCCTACGATTATTACACTGGTAAATTCACAGACCCGATTATTCCCACTACTAAGCCTGTTTCCTCTGGTAAAATCCCTGCCTTAACGTATCGAGTTATTCCGGTGAACAATGACTATTTAATTCATTATAAAGCAGAATTAACCATTCCTGAGGACGATAATTATGAGTTCCAAACCTATTGGACTGGTTCAGGAGAATTGAAAGTCGATGGTGTCGTGTTAAATAAAGGCGCTCATTGGTTCAATGAAATGGTGCCAGCTTCCACGTTCTTGAAAGCGGGAAAACATGCCCTAGAGATTATTCATATCAAAGACTTCCCTTGGGGTCCTAAGGCATTAGGCTTGCAGGTTAAGCGTATTGGAGCTCGATTAGTTTCACTTCACGACAGGACATCGTTGTTAGATCCAGATGCGGTAGGTTTAATCGAAGTCAAGGCAAATGCTGAACCGGTATTGCAGCGTTCATTTGCTTTTCATCAAGGAAAGAAAAAGACACACGTGATTCACGTAGGCGACCCGGCTGGATTACATTATTCGTATGATTTGAAACAAGGAGCGATCCTCCAGGTTTGGCGTGGTAAATTCTTAGATGCCACCCAAATGTGGGATAACCGAGGCGAGCCACAAACCTCAGAGCCCTTAGGTTTAACGGTGGTGCAGGATGGTAAATTTCCCTTAGTGTTAGCCCACCAAGCTCAACCAGATTCCACGGATTTAGTCTATAAAGGTTATCGCCTAGAAGCGGGTCTCCCTATATTCATGTACGATTGGCCAGCAGCTAAATTACGAGTAGAGGACCGTATTCAACCCGCAGGAAATGGATTAAAGCGTACTTTAACATTAGTAGGTGCTAGCCCACAAAAGAGTGATGTGGAGGCTGTTTTAGCTACGGGTCATCATTTATCTATCTTACAAAATGGCCTAGCCTCGCAGCCAGGAAACTTTATGGAATGGAAGGGCGCCACGGCTGAATTATTAAAAACAGCTGCAGGTGCGTCACAGATTCGGGTGCCTTTTACAGGGGCGCAATTCACTTATGATTTGATTTGGTAATGATGAAAAAATATACAGCCTTTGTTTTATTGTTTGCCGTAGCGCTAGGTGCTTTTGCGCAGACAAAACCGACTTCTAAAAAGGAGCAGGATTATTATGA
>CAJCBY010000516.1 GCA_903960725.1 uncultured Cytophagaceae bacterium
AAATTATATACGAGAAGTACGAAGAGAGGAGATATTAAAGGTGTTTTAGAAACTTTTGTCGCACATGGTGCGCATAGTGATATTTTATTTGAAGCACATCCCCACATAGGGACAAATAAACTGCCTGGCATTATCGCTTCGATGCGGGATGCAGTCATTGCAGCGGGAGGAGAAGTATATTTTCATCATCGAGTGATTGATTTTTTAATAGAAAATAAATCCATTAAAGGGGTGGTATGCGCTAATGAAGCAGAATTTCAAGCTGATCGACTTTTATTAGCTACAGGTCACTCAGCTCGCGATATATTCCAATTATTACAAAAGAAGGGCGTAGCTATTGAAGCTAAACCTTTTGCGATAGGGGTTCGAATCGAACACCAACAGTCCTTTATTGATCAGGCACAATACAAAGTAAAACAGCGACCAGAATACTTGCCACCCGCTAGTTTTAGTTTAGTGACACAAAGTAATTTCCAGGGCGTTCAACGAGGCGTTTTTTCGTTTTGTATGTGTCCTGGAGGATTTATTGTACCCTCAGCCACTTCCACTAATCAGGTAGTTGTGAATGGAATGTCTCCATCCAGACGAGATTCAAAATATGCGAATTCTGGGATGGTGGTAAGTATCGTGCAAGAAGATTTAGCGCGATACAAGGAATTCGGAGCTTTGGCAGGCATGCAATTACAAGAAGAATTAGAGCAAAAAGCCGGGAGTTTAGTAGGTGGGTCCCAAAAAGCGGTATCCCAATATACCCTCGATTTCATCCAAGGGAAAACCAGTAAGAGTTCACATCCCACAAGTTATGTCCCAGGTTTAGAGCCTGGCGAGATGCGGGAATTCTTACCGGATTATATAGCTGAACCTTTAGCTAAAGGATTTCAAGATTTTAACAAGAAAATACCTGGATTCTCCTCTAATTTGGGCCAAATTATTGGATTAGAGAGTAGAACCTCCTCGCCAGTCAAAATTCCACGCGATACAGAAACCTTAGAACATCCAGAAATAAAAGGACTTTATCCTTGCGGTGAAGGTGGAGGATATGCAGGTGGAATTATGTCTGCAGCTTTGGATGGGATACGTTGCGCAGAAGCCATCGCAAAATCATTGTAGGGATGAAGGAATTCGAACCATTCAAGCAGATTTATAATCAAATCCACCAAAGACCGGAGATCAAGGCCAACGCTAAACAGGCAGCGGTAGTGGTATTATTTATTGAAAGCGACAATCAAGAACCTCACTTGCTACTAATTGAACGCAATCAGTATGATGGTCATCATAGCGGTCAAATGGCTCTTCCAGGTGGAAAAATGGACCCCACAGATCAAGATTTACGCGAAACGGCAGCTAGAGAGGTTTTGGAAGAAATAGGAGTGGAGATCGATGTGTCCTCTTTACATTACATTACAGAGCATTGGATTCACGTCTCTAATTATTGGATGACAGCATTTTCCGTTCGACTAAATAAAAAGCTTTCTTACGATTTAAATAAAAGAGAAATAAATCGTATTTTTGAAATACCTGTGTCTTTCTTTCAAGATCCGGCTAATCTACAACCTTATGAAGTTAGCTACGATGGAAATAAAATCCTGAGTCCGTCCTTTGTGTATGAGGGAAACTTGATTTGGGGGGCCACAGCGTTAATCATGTACCAACTCTTCCACACAGAAGAAAAATAGCGATAATTACTATGAGTGAAACAGCGGACGGCGCACTACAGAATCAGATTGCGGTAGCAGGGATGTATGAGAATTGGTTCTTAGAATATGCTTCTTACGTTATTTTAGAGCGTGCGGTACCTGCCGTAGAGGATGGTTTAAAGCCCGTTCAACGTCGAATTTTACACGCCTTGAAGGAAATGGACGATGGCCGTTTCAATAAGGTGGCAAATGTAATCGGTCAAACGATGCAATACCACCCACACGGGGATGCATCAATCAATGATGCGATTGTTAATTTAGGCCAAAAAGAGCTCTTATTCGATTGCCAGGGTAACTGGGGAGATAACAGAACAGGTGACAGTGCTGCTGCAGCCCGTTATATCGAAGTACGTTTATCTAAATTTGCCAGTGACGTTGTTTTTAATAACCAGACCACCGAATGGCAAATGTCCTACGACGGTCGCAAACGCGAGCCCATTACATTACCGATTAAGTTCCCACTTTTACTTGCTCAAGGGGTAGAAGGTATTGCAGTAGGTTTAGCTACTAAGATTATGCCGCATAATTTCTGCGAAATAATCCAGGCATCAATCGACATTTTAAATAACAAGAAAGTAGAGCTTTATCCTGACTTCCTATTAGGTGGCATGATGGATGCGTCTAATTATAACGATGGTTTACGTGGCGGTAAAATACGTATTCGCGCTAAAATTGACGAATTAGACAAAAAGACACTCGTTATTACGGAAATACCTTACACTACAACAACCACTTCCTTAATCGATTCCATTATTAAGGCTAACGATACTGGAAAGATCAAGATCAAAAAGGTAATTGATAATACCGCGAAGGACGTAGAGATTCAGATTCAATTAGCTCCGGGCATTTCGCCAGATGTAACGATTGACGCCTTGTATGCCTTTACAGATTGTGAGGTATCTATTTCACCTAATGCCTGTGTGATTATTGAGGATAAGCCACACTTTATGGGTGTAGGTGAAATTTTACGCGTATCTACAAACCAAACCGTTGATTTATTACGCCAAGAATTAGAGATTCGGAAAGGCGAATTGATGGAGAAAGTGCTATTTAGCTCTTTGGAAAAGATCTTCATCGAAAACCGCATCTACCGCGACATTGAAGAATGCGAAACGTTCGAATTAGTTATACAAACAGTCGATAAAGGCTTAGAACCATATAAAAAAGACTTCTACCGGGAAATCACGGAGGAGGATATCCTGAAATTATTAGAGATCAGAATCAAACGTATTTCGAAATTCGATAGCTTCAAGGCGGACGAATTGATGAAACGTTTGTTAGATGAACTAGCCGAAGTAGAAGATCATTTAGCGAACTTGATTCGCTATGCGATCGATTACTTCAAAAATTTATTAACTAAATACGGTAAGGGTAGAGAGCGTCGGACGGAGATCAAAAACTTCAATACCATCTCTGCTACCGTCGTGGCGGCTGCCAACCAAAAATTATATGTCAACCGCGAAGATGGTTTCATCGGTTATGGCATCAAAAAAGATGAATACGTAATGGATTGCTCTGATATCGATGATATCATCGTATTCCGA
>CAJCBY010000517.1 GCA_903960725.1 uncultured Cytophagaceae bacterium
CAGATCGAAACATGTTAACAGAGGCAGGAAAACTAGTTGCAGCGCGACAAAAATCTCGCAAAACACCTAAGCTATACGGGGATTACCGCCAATTACTAAAGGAAAATGAATTAGATATTGCCATTGTAGGTAGTCCAGATCATTGGCATGCCTTACAGATGATTGATTCAGTGAAAGCAGGCGCACACGTTTATGTGCAAAAGCCCATTTCGGTCGATGTATTAGAGGGAGAAGCCATGGTTGCGGCAGCTAGAAAATATGGTAAAACGGTTCAAGTAGGAACGCAGCGAAAAAGTACGCCTCACTTGATTCAAGCCAAAAAAGAAATTATAGATAAAGGCTTACTAGGCAAGGTAGCCCACGTAGAAATGTATTGCTATTACCACATGCGTAATAATGGCAATCCGCCGGTTCAGGCAGTTCCGGACTATTTTGATTATGAAATGTGGACAGGTCCAGCGCCCTTACGTCCGTATGATGGATTGCCGCATACGCGCTGGTGGAGGACATTTGAGGAATATGGCAATGGAATTATGGGCGATATGTGCATTCACATGTTCGATACGGCGCGTTGGTTGCTTAATTTAGGCTGGCCTAATCGCGTGAGTTCAGAGGGAGGTATTTATGTCCAAAAAGAGGGCAAATCAAACATCGCAGACACTCAAACTGCCGTATTTGAATACAATGGTTTGAACTGTGTTTGGCAACATAGAACCTGGGGAACGGCTCCAGATCCGGAATATCCATGGGGATTAACCATTTATGGGGAGAAAGGAACGCTGAGAATGAGTACGATGAAGTATGATTTCACACCGACAGATCCCAAAGCAGAGAAACTGCATATGGATGTGGTTTATGAAAAAGAAAAGTACCCAGAAGATTTAAAAGAGGACCGCATCGAACTAAATGCTGCTCCAGCCACACGTGGGCACATGCTTGATTTCTTAGCTGCGATTGATAAAAATTCAAAGCCTATTGCAGACATTGCAGAAGGACATATTTCTACGGCATCCTGTATCATTGCTAATCTTTCCATGAAATTAGGGCGACCACTTTCGTATGATCCAGGAACAAAAACGGTCTTGAATGACCCGGAAGCAACGGCATTACTTGCTCGAAATTACAGAGGACCTTGGAACCGAAACATGCTCAGCTAATGAAAAAACTAATATTACTTGCTTTATTGGCCTTTCCCGCTCTAGCGCAACAGCGCACGTCAGCCCAATTAGGGGAAGATTTACAGAAATTACGGGTTCTAGGATCCGTATTGCATGTGGCGGCACATCCAGACGATGAAAGCACACACATGTTAACGTGGTTTGCTCAGCAACAACACTGGGAGACGAACTATTTTGCCTTTACAAGAGGGGATGGGGGCCAAAACCTCATCGGCGACGAACAAGGCGTTCCCTTAGGACTGATCAGAACTCAGGAATTGTTAGCTGCCAGAAGAATTGATGGGGCGAACCAATATTTTTCAAGGGCATTTGACTTCGGTTTTTCGAAATCGACGGATGAGGCGCTAGCGTTTTGGGATAAGCAACTAGTCTTAGCTGACCTTGTTTGGGTGATTCGAAAAACGCGTCCTGATATCATCTTTACCCGGTTTCCACCAGATGCGCGTGCCGGACACGGACATCACTCGGCCTCCGCAGCTTTAGCGATTGAAGCCTATAAGGCAGCAGCTGACCCGAAAATGTACCCGGAGCAATTGAAGCAAGGAGTGGATATTTGGAAGGCAAAACGTTTAGTATGGAATACGTTTCGATTCCCCGGAAATACCGGAAATTCCACCATTTCTGACTCACAATTCAAAGTGAATATAGGTGATTACTTGCCTTTCTTAGGCCAAAGCACAGGAGAATTAGCTGCCTTCAGCCGTAGTCAACACAAGTCCCAAGGTTTTGGTTTTGCAGTAGACAGAGGCAGAAGTACAGAATATTTTGCTACCCTAGATGGTGAGGCTCCA
>CAJCBY010000518.1 GCA_903960725.1 uncultured Cytophagaceae bacterium
GGTGCTCCATTGCAGGGACGTTTATCCCGTATATTGGTAAAACCAGGCGATGAGGTAAAATTAAACTCCCCACTTTACGTGATAGAGGCCATGAAGATGGAATCGATTGTTTCGGCTCCATTTGAAGGAATCATCGGTAACGTGGTGTTAACAGAAGGAACAGTGGTGGAGCAAGACGACTTAGTCTTGACCTTAGAAGAGGCGAAACTGCCAGAGCCGAATGTAGAAGAATATCTATTCGTGTACGGAACTTTGCGTCGCGACTGTGGAAACGATTTACACCGCTTAATCGCGCGTAATTCAGATTACATCGGCATGGCGACTTACCAAGGTCAAATGTACCAAGTCGCCGATTATCCAGGTATTATTCCCTCATCAGATGCGAAAGACCAAGTAGTAGGTGAATTGTATTTATTGTCCAATACGATCAAGTTATTGAACGTATTAGATGAATACGAGGAATACAATACCGAAAAACCGGCGGACAGTATTTTTGTTCGTGAGCAGGTAAAAGTGAGCTTAAAAGGCAAAGAAATCGAAACTTACGCGTATTTATACAATAAAAAAATCGACCCGAAAACGCGCATCGCGTCCGGGGATTATGTAAAAGGCTAATGAAAAAAATCGCCCTTTTTTGTTTGTTGTCTCTTGCCCTGCACGCGCAAAATCCGTTGTTAAAAGCGCATGCACACAACGATTATGAGCACGATAGGCCTTTTTTTGATGCGTTTCAGCTGGGTTTTGGTTCCATTGAGGCGGACGTTTACGCGGTAAACGGTGAATTGCTCGTAGGGCACGAACGTTCCCAATTACGTTTGAATCGCAATTTGAAGGATTTGTACATCGACCCCATCATTCGAGTTTTGAAGGCTAACAAAGAGGGAAATTTTCACCAGTTATTGATTGATTCGAAAACCCCTGCAGATTCCACCATGTTGCTGATTGTTGCCGCGCTGAAGCCTCACGCAGACCTTATCGTCAAAAAAGGATTTCGGATTGTCATCTCTGGAAATCGACCTAAGCCGTCTCAATACATAGAATATCCTGCTTGGATTACCTTTGATGGTCGTTCGGATGAGCGTTTTCCAACAAACAAAGTGATTTTAGAGAGTGAATCTATGCTGAAATTTGGATTTTGGGGCGGCCAAGGACCCATCCCCGCCGCTTTGAAGGAAAAACTCAAAAACTATGTAGATCAAGTTCACGCGAATGGCCGAAAAGTACGCCTATGGGCTACCCCAGATTCGCTGTTAGGCTATCAAGCCTTGTTGGATATCGGAGTAGATTACATGGGTACGGATAAGCTGAGTTTATTAGCAGACTTTTTGAAGTTCGGCGAGAGTAAATAAGCCAGCGATAAAGCTTTTATAATAAAACCTATTCATATGAAAACGAGACGCGAATTCTTGGCTAAATCAGCCTTTTTTACTTTAGCATCCACACTTCCTATTTCTATTTTTGCTGCGAAAAAATCCTATTCTTTAGGCTATTCTGCCATCACCTGGAACGGGCAAGATGAGCAGGCCATTAAAGATATTTCAGCCTTAGGATTCAAGGGAATTCAATTACGCGCAAATACGTTTGCAAAATACAAGGATAATACGGCGGATTTAAAAGCGCTTCTAGATCAATCAGGCTTGCAATTATGCATGTTTTCGAGTGGAAATGTGGAGATAGATCCAGCTAAAGTAGAGGCATCCATCGCTCAGCACGTAAAGCATGCCACTTTTGTTAAAGCATTAGGTGGAACTTCGATTCAATTGACTAATTCCCTACGTAAGAAAGGGGTGAAGCCGGAGGAGAAAGACTTAATTCGTTTAGCCGAGGTGATGAATGAAATCGGTGCCAAAACTAAAGAAATTGGCATTCAAGCTACTTACCATAACCACATGGATCAATTTGGGGAGACTCCCGAGGAGGTAGATTTGCTGGTAAATCACATGGACTCGTCTAAAATAAAATTACTTTTAGATGTAGCACACTATTTTCAAGGTGGAGGAAATCCAGCGGAAGCTGTCCTGAAATACCGCAAAGTATTGCACTCCTTCCACATGAAAGATGTACGTCAAACGGAGCCTCGCTACCGTTTTGTCGAATTAGGGCAAGGAAAAGTCAATTTAGAAGAGGTGTTTGCTAACCTGGATAAAATCAAATTCAAAGGCTTCGCCATCGTGGAGTTAGATTCTGTTCCTGATGCGGGTAAAACCCCACTAAGTTGCGCAGAAACGAGTAAGGAATTTTTAAAAACTAAAATTCAGTATCCTTTTTCTTAAATTGCAGCTTAATTAAAATTAAATGGCTAGCAAAAAGGATCCTGCAATCGGGTTTATCTTCATTACTTTATTAATCGATGTTCTCGGAATTGGTTTAATTATCCCCGTTCTACCTAATCTAATTAAGGGTTTTGTAGGCGGCGACATCTCTGTTGCATCCCAATACGCAGGCTGGCTAATGGCATCTTATGCTATTATGCAATTTTTGTTTTCTCCTATTTTAGGTGGGCTATCCGACCAAGTAGGACGGCGGCCGGTCATTTTAGCCTCTCTTTTTGGCTTTACGATTGATTATTTAGTCTTAGCGTTTGCCCCCTCTATTTTCTGGTTGTTCATTGGTCGAATTATGTCTGGAATCACAGGTGCTAGTTTTACCACAGCTCAAGCCTACATCGCCGACGTTTCTAAGCCAGAGGATCGTGCGAAAAATTTTGGCGTAGTTGGGGCAGCCTTTGGTGTAGGATTTATCATTGGTCCTGCTGTGGGTGGTATGTTAGCGGCTTACGGAGATCGCATTCCTTTCTTCGCGGCAGCAGGTTTGACGCTCATAAATGGCATTTATGGTTATTTTGTTTTGCCTGAATCCTTATCAAAAGAAAATCGTAGACCCTTCGATATTACCCGTGCAAATCCATTAGGATCATTAAAAAACTTAACAAAATACCCAGTCATTGCTGGTTTAGTGGGCGGATTTTTCTGCCTCCAATTAGCTGGGCAAGTTCATCCGAGCACTTGGTCTTATTTTACCATGAAGGTCTTTAATTGGACACCCGATCAAGTGGGGTATTCTCTTGCCTTTGTTGGTTTAATTGTGGCGATAGTACAAGGAGGATTAGCGCGTATCATTTTGCCAAAACTGGGGGAAATTCGGGCTATTTCATACGGTCTACTCTTGTATGGATTTGGCTTTTTTCTTTTTGCATATGCCACTAAATCTTGGATGATGTATGCCTTTATGATTCCCTTTGGTTTAGGTGGAATCGCCGGTCCAGCCCTCCAAAGTCTAATCACCCAGCAAGTAGGACCTAATGAGCAGGGTGAATTACAAGGTGGATTGACAAGTTTACAATCTATCACGACCATTTTCGGACCCTTACTTGCGTCTAATCTTTTTGCCTATTTCGCCTCAGATCGCGCGCCTATCCATTTTCCAGGTGCAGCCTTTTTTATGGCGGGAATATTAATTTTTATTGGCTGGTTAATTGTTATGCGTTCTATCCCTAAAAAAGCTTAAATATTTGTGTAATATTGGTAAATGTAAATCCTAACAAAATGAAAACAATGATCAAATCAATCTGCCTAGTGGCAGGAATGCTAGTGGCTACCGTGGCTTCAGCTCAATCAACTGAAGAGATTTTAGCAAAACACGAAGCTGCCATGGGTGGCTTAGATAAATGGGCTTCGGTAAAGACCGCAGTTGTGAAAAACAAGTTCAGTGTTCAAGGAATGGACATTGAAAGCAAAACATCCTTAGTGATAGGTAAATCCTTCCGCACAGAAATAGAAGTAATGGGAAATAAAATCATTACGGTAATTGATGGTGATAAAGGTTGGATGAATCGCCCAGCGATGATGGGTGGAACGGGGGAGCCAGAAGATATGCAATCTGAGCAGGTGAAGATGAGTAGCTCTCAAAAATATTTGGGATCTATTTTAACGAATGCGAAGAAAGACGGCTATAAAATTGAATTAGTTGCCAAAGAGAAATTAGACGGCGCTGATGTTTATTTATTGACTGTTACAAAGCCATCAGGGGAAGATAGCAAAGTATATGTGTCTACAGCGACAAATTATGTTGTCAAAACCCAAGCTAAAGTGCAAGTAAACGGACAAGAAGTCGAAACAGAGGCGTCCTATTCGAATTACAAAATGGTGAATGGATTAGCCTTCCCTTTCACAGTGGAAACGGCTAACCCAATGGGTGGCATGATGACGGTAGAGACGGTCTCGGTCGAAATAAATCCTTCGATTGACCCAGTCATATTTGCTAAAAGTTCAAAATAAAAAAAAAGGCTTCAGAAATGAAGCCTTTTTTTTAGGGTAAAAATTGCTGAATGTGATTTCTAGCAGTCCGAATTGCCTTATCA
>CAJCBY010000519.1 GCA_903960725.1 uncultured Cytophagaceae bacterium
ACTTGGCACCAAATGGAGCCGAATACGATGGTGTTTAGGACGCGCGACGACGGAGCGCGGATTATTCGTACGGCCGTAGGCCAGCTATCTCCTGCCGCTAATGCGCATTCACGCCAGCCAGCGGGACACCCAGAAGGCTATGTGGAGACTTTTGCGAACATCTACCGCAATTTTGCCTTTGCGTTAAGAGCGAGATGGGAAGGAAAAGCACAAGATCCAATGTATGATTTCCCAGGAATCGACGAAGGAATTATGGGAATGGCCTTCATCGAAAATGTGGTGAGATCAGCCCAAGATAACACGAACAAGTGGACAAAATTTGAACTATAAAGAACCATGACTAAAATCAAAGTTGGAATCGTAGGAACCGGTTTTATCGGACCCGCACATATCGAGGCATTACGCCGCTTACCGAATATTGATGTTGCTGCGCTATGCGAGGTGACTATCGAATTAGCCGAGGCGAAAGCAAAGCAATTAGGCATCAGCCGCTGGTACACCTTCGAAGATCTATTAAAGCAAGAAGATATTCAATGTGTGCACATTTGTACGCCTAACTTCTTACACTACTCACAGTCGAAAGCGGCTTTACTAGCTGGAAAGCATGTAGTGTGTGAAAAGCCGTTAGCAAAAGACTTACACGAAGCAGAGGAATTAGTCGCATTAGCCGCTAAAACAGGCTTAGTGAATGCCGTTCACTTCAATCTTCGCTACTATCCTTTAGTGCGTCAAATGAAGACGATGCGTGAGAAAGGTGATTTAGGAGAAATCTATTCCATCATCGGTAGCTATTTACAAGATTGGTTATTCTACAATACGGATTATAACTGGCGTTTAGAGCCGGACAAATCAGGGGATTCACGTGCTATCGCTGATATCGGTTCTCACTTGTTAGATGTGATTGAATACATCACAGGTTTGAAAACAGTCGAAGTAATGGCTGATTTCAACACGGTTCACAAAGTGCGCAAGAAGCCTTTGAAGCCGGTAGAAACCTATTCTGGTAAAATGTTACAGCCGGAGGATTATGCCGATGTGCCTATTAATACAGAAGACCACGCAAACGTTTTATTGCGTTTTGATAATGGAAACCGTGGTTGTGTAACTGTTTCACAGGTTTCTGCGGGTCGCAAGAATCAATTAAAATTAGAGATTTCAGGTTCAAACAAGACATTTGCGTTTAACTCGGAGTCGCCTAACGAAATGTGGATTGGTAATAGAGATCAAGCGAATCAAGTGTTGATGCGCGATCCATCTTTGGCCTATCCAGAAGCAACCGCGTTAATGACCTTCCCTGGTGGACATAACGAAGGTTTCTCCGATACGTCGAAGCAATTATTCAAGGAAGTGTATGCCGCTGTAGAGGCTGGTAAGCAACCTGAAAATCCAAAATACCCCACTTTTGCAGACGGATACCGTGAATTATTAATTTGCGAGCGCATTTTAGATTCTACGCGTTCACAAAAATGGGTTAAAATCTAAACCTCAATTATATGAAAACGATCAAAGGGCCAGCGATATTTTTGGCACAATTTATGGGCGATGAAGCCCCATTTAATTCCTTAGACAGCATCACGACTTGGGTAGCCTCACTAGGTTACAAGGGGGTGCAAATCCCATCTTGGGATTCCCGTTGCATTGATTTGCAGAAAGCGGCTGAATCAAAGACGTATTGCGATGAAATCGTAGGGATGTTAGCTGCCAAAGGCTTACAAATCACTGAATTATCCACCCACCTTCAAGGTCAATTAGTGGCGGTTAATCCGGCCTACGACCTTGGATTCGATGCTTTTGCTCCGGATTCCGTCAAAGGAAATCCAAAGGCGCGCACCGAATGGGCGATACAACAATTAAAGTATGCAGC